>JAUVVP010000116.1 GCA_030604585.1 Planctomycetota bacterium
GCGTCCGCCGGGGAAGGCGGCACCAGGCGCATATTCTGCAACTTCCGTTCGACGCCCCGGCTGCTAGGCTGGTTCAACGGCCTGTTCGAACGGCTTTTTTCGAGGCCCGCAGAGCCGGGCGTGTATCAGGCCGAGCACGTGCCGCTGGAAGCTCCGGTTGAGGCAGAGACTCCGCCGGGCCCGTCCGTGATAGCCCTCTGCCCGCCGCCCGGACTGCCGGCGGGCGAGTGGAACGCCGAGGTGGCCCGCCGTCACGAGGCCCACTACCTGGCACGCGCCATCCGGCAGGCCGTTGACGGCGCCCCGGCGCCGGGGGGTGACCGGCAGGCGCTGGCCTACGGCCATTTCGCGCTCCTGTTCCGCGCCCTGACGGATGTGGACATCTACGAGGCGGCCCTCGATGCGTTTGACGTGCCTTACCGGGTCATCGGCGGCAAGCACTTCTACCGGCGCGAGCAGATAGTCGAGACGCTGGCGCTGCTTCGGGCCGTGGACGATCCCCTGAATGAGGCGGCCGTGGTGGCGGCGCTGCGCAGTTCATACTTCGGGCTCAGCGACGAGGAGCTGTTCCGCTACCGGGAGCAGGGGGGCGCCTGGAACTACCTGCTGCCCGGCACTCAGCCCGGCCCGGTCGGCGAGGCAATGGCCATGCTGGCGTCGTGGCACGCCCGGCGCAACCGGGTGCCCCCGCAGGTGCTGCTGCGCCAGGTGTTCGAGGCGACCGGGGCGCCCCAGGCATTCCTGCTGAAGCCGGCCGGGCCCCAGCGAGTCGCCAACCTGGAGAAGCTGCTCAATCAACTGCGCGGGCTGGCGGCGGCGACGGGGAACTTCGGCGCCCTGGTCCGGCACCTCAGCGCGATCCAGGAGGCCGAGATGCCTGAGGAGGAGTCGAGCGTGGTCGAGCCGGGGGACGACTTCGTGCGCATCATGTCCATGCACAAGGCCAAGGGGCTCCAGTTCGACGCCGTCGTGCTGCCGGACCTGGGCCGCCGCTTTCAGGAAGCGCGCGGCGTGGGGGCCCTGCTCTTCAACCGCCTGGACGGGCGCGTGGGGCTGCGCATCGCTCAGGGGCTCCAGTCCGAGGGCTACGAGCAGTTGGCGGCCGAGGAGCGGGGCAACCAGTCGGCGGAACTGAGGCGCCTCCTCTACGTGGCGTGCACGCGCGCCCGGCGGCTGCTGATCCTGCCCCTCCACTGGATGAGGGAGGGCAAGGGGGACTGCTTCCAGAAGATGCTGGCCGACTCGGGTCGCTTCGCCGCTGCGGACGACGTGCCGTTCGGCCGGGAGCGCGAGGGCGTTTTCTACCTCGATACGACCGGCTGGGCCGCGGAGATGGACGTGGCGCTGAGGCCCTACGGCCGGCCCGAGCAGCCCGAGGAGGACGTGGCAGCCCTCCTGCAACAGAGGGAGCAGTGGAGCGAGTCACACCGGCTGCTGGTCCGGCGCGCGTCGGCGGCCGAGCCGTTCGTTCTGCCCAGCGCGATGGAGATTGGCTTCGAGCCGAGTCACCTGGCCGAGGAGGCGGCCCGGGGGCCGGGCGGCAAGGACTTCGGCTCCCTGTTCCACAACCTGATGGCCGTCGTTCCCCTTGAGGATGCGCCCGGGGAGCAGGTGCGGACGCTCGTCGTGAACATGGCCAGGATCGAGGCCGATGTGCTCGGGATGGACGGCGCGGCGGCGAAGGAGGCGGCGGAGCTGGCCCTGGCCGCTCTGGAGAACCCCGAGTTTCGCTCCCTGCTCGGCGGAGCAAGGGCGGTCGAGAGGGAAGTGGCCTTCGCCGTCCCGCTGGGCAGGCTGGCCATCTGTCCGGACGATGCGGCGGGCCTCCTGGAAGGCAGCATTGACCTGCTGGTGCGCACTGCCGAGCGGACGACGATACTGGACTACAAGACGGACCGCTTTCAGCCTCGCGGCCGCAAGGCCGTGGAGGAACGCTACTGGCCGCAACTGGCTCTCTATGCCCTGGCGGCCGAGGCATGCGGCCACAGCGACGGCGAGGCGGAGCTGGCCCTCTTCTTCGTGCGCGCGGGGACGATCAGCCGTCGTCCGCTCGACCAGGAGCTGTTGGACCGGGTGGCTTCTCAGGTGGCCCGGGCCCTGGCCTGAAGGGAAAAAGAGGTCTGACCCTCTAACTGGACCTACGGGATGCGGCGGGCGGCCTCCACCATGCGGGCAAGGCGCTGAGGCAGTTCGTCCCGGTTGGAGCGCGTTATCTCGATCACCCTGGTGTCCTCGCGGCCGCGGATGCTCCGTGTAGTGGGATCGCTGCGCTTGTGCATCGTGCCGAGCACGGGGACCTGCGATGCCACAACGGCCATGAGCGTCTCGGCGAATGCGGGGCTGGCCAGCTCCATCTTCCCGACCTCGTCTATGATGGCCGGCGTGCCGCACTCCACTGCCCTTCGCAGGGCGGCCACGCCCACGGCTTCGAGCGCCGCCAGGTCCACGCCGTACTTGCCCACCTTGACGGGACCGGGGAAGTCAACGTGAGCCATGACGGCTCCAGCGCCCGCCATGTCCTCGATGCGGAACCCGAGACGGGCGCGGCCCTGCCGGATCTCGCGCGTGGTGAAGCCGTGCACCTCCAGGTCGAGCAGCTCCACCGTCCTGAGGATGGCGGTCGTCTTGCCGATGCCCGGCCTGCCCGTGATGAAGATGTTCTTGACGCCTGCCACCTGGGTGGTCTCCCTATTCGCCTCCGCCTCGGGCCGGATCGTAGCCCATGAGCGCCTCCAACCCAAACGAAAGGCAGGCCGACGCCTTGACGGCGGGCCGCCGGCCTGGTATAGGTGTACTGGTGCGGCAATGCCCGCATTCGGGCCAATACCCCTGGCGGAGGGACACGGCGATGAGGCGTCTGGCTATCTGCTTGTCCATGATGGTTGTGCTCTGTGCGGTGGGATGCGCTACGGGTCGGAGCGTTGTCAAGCCCGGCTACGATTTCGGCTTGATCGAGCGCGTGGCGGTGGTGCAGGTTGACGGCGCGCTGAGAAGCAACACCGCCCGGAACCAGGTGGCCGACTATTTCAACAGCGAACTGCTGGAGAGGGGCTACAACCCCACAGAGCGCGCCCAGGTGGAGGCCCTGCTGAGCGAACAGGAGTTCCAGGCGTCGGACCTGACCAGCGCGGCCGGAATAGCGCGTGCCGGCCAGATACTGAACGTGGACGCCGTCGTCCTGGTGAACATAGGCAGCTTCGGCGACGAGATCAGCATGACGGCCAAGCTGGTAGACGTCGAGGACGCGAGCATACTGTGGGTTGGGGAAGGCTCCGGCGGTACCGGGAGCACCGTGGGCACGATAGCGGGCGCGGCGTTGGGCGCCGGCACCGGCGTCGCCCTGGGCGGCAGCCGTCGGGGCAGGATCGTCGGCGGCGCCGTCGGGGGCGTATTGGGCGGCGTGGCCGGACAGGCCCTCTCGCGGCAGGAGCTTACCGCGACGCGGAAAGTGATCCTCAAGTTGTGCAGGGACCTGCCGTCCAAGGTGCCCTTGCGCAGGTAAGGCGGCCGGCGAAGGGTCAGTCTTCCGCCAGCGGCAGCGACATCCCGTCGGAGGCGGCGATGACCTCCACACCGAGTTCCTCGCTGAGCCTGGCGGCCACGTCCCGCGGCCGGGCCTTCAGCATCGTCATGCCGTAGTGGGTCAGCACCGCCTTGCGCGGCCTTACCCGCGCGATGATCGCTCGCGCATCGTCCAGGGTCAGGTGCATCACCTTGCCGCTCTCGTGCGGCGTCCGCCGGACCACGTTGATGATGAGAACGTCTGCATCCTCGTACGCCTCGGCCAGGCCCTCGAAGTACTCGGTGTCCACCAGGAACGCGATGGTCCGGTCGTCCCGCCTGAACTTGACCCCGTAGGTCTCCACCGGATGCCGGTGCCGCACGGAAGTGGAGAAGCGCAAAGGACCGAGTTCATAGTCCGTCTCGGGCTCCAGCGCGACGACCTGCTCCACGTGGTCCCGCACGTAGCGCAGGACGACCGCGTCGGGACCCTCCAGGCATTCCCGCGGCGCGAAGAGGCGCCCGTGGGGCTTGAAGCCCCCCGACGTCATGGCGTCGAGCAGGGCGTTGACGTCCCCTGAGTGGTCAATGTGCGCATGCGTCAGCAGGATGGCATCGAGCTTGCTCGGGTCAATGGGCGGTCTGGACTTCGCACAGCGCAGCAGCGTCCCCGGCCCCGGGTCGAGCATCAGCCGTTGGCCGTGCAGGGCCACCAGCGTGCCCGCCGAGTAGCGGAGCTGTTTGGCCATCACGAACCGCGCGCCGGCGGTCCCCAGGAACTTGATGAAGTCGTCTGCCATGCAGCGCCCGCCCCAACGGAAGCACTCGAGAAGGGCCTATTAGAGCAGAAGGACTCCCCACTGCCAAGCCGCCGGCTGCCCGTGCGGGAGGGCCGAGGGCCAAAGGTGCCGCGGGGCGGCGCACGGCCCGGAATCGCAAGTATTGCAGCAGCGTGAGAGGTTCTGGTACGATCTGACGGTCCGCCGGCCGCGAAGCGCAGGATCAGGTGTGAAAGAATGAAACGCCCCGGGGCGCTCCGGCAGCGGCACGTGTGTCTGTAAGCCATGTTAGAAGGCGGTGTTATGACGTGGCGGCCGGCGACGGGCCGGAGGTGCGGAGGTCGGCACCGGTTTTGCTGTCAGATGCTACAGGATGAGCGCGTACGAGGCTGATGCAGGCGCTCATCAGGCGGTGTGGTGCAGTTTTCGAGTGCGAACTTCAGTGGGCACCCACGTGCATGCGGCCGCCGCCCCGGGTTCGCGTGATGCCAAGCGAGAAGAGAAGATGAGACGTGGATGCGACAGACGTATGCTGCGCGGCCGTAAGGGCCAGGCCGTGGTGGAGTTCGCGCTGGTTCTGCCTGTGTTCATGCTTATGCTCTTTGGCGCGATCGAGTTCGGCAGAGCCTACTATAACGTGCACCTTCTGACCAACGCTGCGCGTGAGGGGGCACGGACCGGTGCCCTGCCGGACAGGCTTGAGAGCGACGTGCACGGCGCGGTTAACGAGTTCCTGCAGGGCACGGGGCTCTCGGGCAGTTGGTCTACGGCGATCGTGCTCAAGGACACGGCGGGAGCCGTAAAGTCGGGCGGCCTGGCCGACGCGGTGGAAGGCGATCGGGTGTTCGTGACGGTTAGCTACGGTTTCGAGGTCCTCACCGGAAGCCTCCTCCCCGGCTTCACGGGAACGGTGCAACTGCGCGGGCGCTGCGTTTTCCGACATGAATAGCGGGCCCGCAGCATGGGACGGTCCTGCGGCATCGTTGTGCGGCGCTCACAGTGGCTAAAGGCGCTTGGACGCGCTGATCGGGTTAGAGGTCAAAGGGGGTTCAGGCTGTGAAGAACAAGCGTCCTATAGTTTTCATGATAGTGGGAATCATCTGCGCCGCCTTCGCGGCCGTCGGCGTGCAGAGGTACATGGCCGCCAGGGCGCCGTCAGCGGATGCCACCGACGGGCTGGAGATACTGGTGGCCATGCGGGACATAGATTTCGGCGAGGCCCTGGTGCCGGCCGGCCGCCAGGACGCCAACGTGGTGATCGTGGCCGACTGGCCCAGGAACTTCAAGCCCGAAGGCGCCGTCACCGACGCCGCGCTCGTCAGCGACCAGGTGATGAGGGCCAACGCCCTCCTCTACAAGCACCTGCCGATACTTGAGCGGCAGATGGTCCCCGAGGACGAGTTCATCCCGGACGATATGTGCATCGAGCGGATCAGCGTGGACCGGGACGAGATCAAGAGCGGCACGCTGCGGCCGGGGATGAAGGTGGACGTCTTCCAGGTCGTGGGCAACATGCCTGTGGACTTCATGCGGTCGGTGCAGATCTACGCCCTCGGCAGAATCGACTCGGCGCGCCGCCCCGTCAGGGAGGAAGACCCACCGCCGAACGTCTTCCTGTTGATCAAGAGGGAGGACAGCACTGCCTTCCTGAAGGCCAAGTACGCCTACCATTTCGTGGTCAGGGAGGCGGCCGACCCCCACGGCGAGGGCCCCTTGCTGGTGGACACGACGGTGGCCCAGGAGGTGAAGCGTAGCGAAGTGAGGGAGCTGCTGGCCCAGGGCCGGGGCCTGATGACGGAGGGCCAGTACGAGAAGGCGTTCACCCTGTTGCAGGATGCGGCCGGAAGATACCCCGAACTGACGGACCTGGCCGACGAAGCGGCCCGCGAGGTGGCCAAGTGCCGCGGCTACATGGCCGAGGGCCTCTACCAGAAGGCGCGGCACGCGGCGGAAGAGGAGCAGGACTTCACGACCGCCCTGCGATGGCTGGACATGCTCGAGAACGAGTTCTCTGAGATGGAAGCGGGCGAAGGCGTCCGGAGGGTGCTCCAGAAGGCCAAGGAACTGCGCATAACCACCGCCGACGGCCTCCAGAGGCATAGGGACCTGTTGCAGTACCGAACCGTGTTGAAAGACCTCGACGCCGCCTTGACCAGGGGAAACCTGCCTCGAGCGGAGGTCCGCCAGCAGTTCCTCC
>JAUVVP010000148.1 GCA_030604585.1 Planctomycetota bacterium
CGCCCTCCACCCAGCGTGAGCTACAGCTCTTCTGGCCCACGATGCCGCAGCCCGAGATCATCTCGGCTCCCGGCATGCAGACTCTGACTCTCCCTTGCACGTACGCGGAGGGTGAGACGGTCGAAGTCAGAGTGATCGTCAGGGCGATGCAGCCGGAGGCGCTCATGGCAGAGCTGGCGCGCATCACGGCCGAACGCGAGGGAGTGACGTCCGCCCGCAAGGCCTACGGCCAGTACGACCCGGGGGTCGTCTACCGGCACGCGCGCGATGCGAACCCGCTCAACGTTGACTTCACGGACACCGTCGACCGGATCATCGGCTACTCCCTGGCGACTGACATAGCCGCCGCGCCGGCGCTTCGCGACGGCTCGTCCGTGGCAGTTACCGTCGGCTACGCATTCCGGACCTCGAACCAGCTCACCTGCCTGGTGCCCGCCGACATGCCCACCTTGATGGGCCGGGCCGTCAGCGCGCTGCCCGGCGAGGAGGTGCACATCCGGGGGACGATCATCGGGGGTCCCCGCGCCGCCGTGCTGGTTGACTACATCGGCTTTCCCGCTCAAGAGGCGGAAGGGGACGCCTGGCTGGTGAACATTGAGTGGCCCGGGTTGCCCCCCAGGGTGTTCTGGGACTACGGCTACTACGAACTGGTGGGCCTGCCCTGCCAGCACGCGCCGGGCCGCTTCGAGGCACTTCGGGTCTTCCTGACCGAGGTCAGGATACTGAAGTTCGAGATGCCTGCGGAAGCGCCGGAATAAGGGAGCGCCTCGGGGTAGGCGGGCCAGGCCTTCTGCTGGGTCGTCGTGCTGTGCGGTTCCCTGGCGCGGTCGCTCAGACGCTCTTGCGACCTTTCAACGGGGCGGTCGCGCTCTCGACGACCAGTTCCGCGCCCCGCTTCAGTGCCTGCACGTTCAGCTCCGCCATGTCGGCCCTGCGCCGGCCCCAGTGTTCCGTCAGGGCGTCCAGGCAACTCTCCTCGCTCACTACGCCCGTGGCGCTCACAAAGGCGCCCAGCAAGATGGAGTTCGCCACCTTGACGCTTCCCATCTCGGCCGCCAGGTCGGTGGCCGGCAGCGCAAGGACCTTCGCAGCGCCCCCCTCTTCCGCCTCCACGGCGGAGCTGTTGACCAGCAGCAGCCCTCCCGGCCGCAGCGTGGGCGCGAACCTGTCGTAGGACGACTGGTTGAAGACGATCAGCGAGTCGGGCTCCTCCACCAGGGGGCTGTGGATGGTCTCCGGGCTGATGATAACCCGGCACCTGGCAGTGCCGCTGCGCACTTCGGGCCCGTAGGAAGGCAGGTAGGTGACGTTGCGCCCCTCCTGCACGGCCGCGCTGCAGAGCAGCTTGCAGAAGGTCAGGATGCCCTGCCCGCCCGAACCGGCGACGATGAGCCGGTGTTCGCTCTGCAGCGCGTCGGCTGCCACCATTCTCCGCCCCTCCCTGCCAGGGGGCCCCGTCATTCCTCAGCGGCCTTCACGTCCTTGATGACGCCGAGGGGGAAGACGCGGCTGACGGTCTGCTCGATGTACCGCAGGCTCTCGCCCGGCGTCATGCGCCAATGGGTCGGGCAGGAGGTCAACACTTCCACCATGGAGAACCCGACCTTCTCCATCTGGTAGGACAGGGCCTTCTTCATCAGCCGCTTGGTCTCGCGGACGCGCCGGGGGCTGGTCAGCGTCCCCCTGGCCAGGAATGCCGGCGCCTCCAGTTGGTTGAGCAGCTCGCACATCCTTATCGGATAGCCGGTGTCCTCGGCGTCCCTGCCGCCGGGCGTGGTAGAGCTCTTCTGCCCGATCAGCGTGGTCGGGGCCATCTGGCCGCCCGTCATGCCGTAGATGCCGTTATTGATGAAGAAGATGGATATGTTCTCGCCGCGGTTGGCGGCGTGAATCGTCTCGGCCATGCCGATGGAGGCCAGGTCGCCGTCGCCCTGGTAGGTGAAGACCACCTTGTCCGGGTG
This sequence comes from Planctomycetota bacterium, assembly GCA_030604585.1. GTDB lineage: Bacteria > Planctomycetota > Brocadiia > SM23-32 > SM23-32 > JAUVVP01. The sequence goes on from JAUVVP010000148.1 coordinate 1,962, forward strand.
GATGCGCTTCAGGCCCGTGGCGACGGCCGGCGGCCGGCCGTGGGCGGCCTCGCTCCAGTCTATGTCCAGGTAGTCGTAGGCCACCACGGCGCATCCGACCGGCGCCACGCCGATGGTCTGCTCCCGGATGCCCATCTCGTCCAGCAGCTCGGCCAGCAGGCGGTGCATCGTGCCGTGGCCGCAGCCGGGGCAGTAGTGCGTCAGCACGTCCAGCAATGCGGGCGGACGCCGGTAGATGGGCGTTGCCACCTCTTGCTCGCCCTGTTTGGCTGTCATGTTCGTCTCCACGCTCGGCCGCGCTGCCCGTCCAGCCGGGCTCGCGCAGCCCCGTATTATGCCCCTTCAGGCGAAGAGGCCGACCAGTCTTTCCACGGTCTCGCTGGCGGTGGGCACCTGGCCGCCCATCCGCCCGAAGAACTCCACGCGGCATCGCCCTTCGACGGCCAGCCTGACGTCGTCCACCATCTGCCCGGCGCTCAACTCCACCACCAGGATTCCCTTCACGCGCTCCGCCATTTCCGCGAGCGCCTCCCCGGGAAACGGCCAGAGCGTTATCGGCCTCAGCAGCGCCACTTTGAACGGCAGCGCCTGGGGCGGTCGCTCCACCACCTGCCGGCAGATGCGCGCCGCGGTGCCGTAGGCCACCAGCAGGACGTCGGCATCCTCGGGCCCGGCCAGCTCATAGAGGACCTCGTTGCGGCAGATGTCCGCGTACCTTCCTTGCAGCCTCCGGTTCAGCTCCGCCAGGTCCTCCGGGGTCAGGCGGAAGGACACGACGGTGTTGCGCTCTCTGCCGGGCGTCCCGGTCAGCGCCCAGGGCTTCGGCGGAGGCGAGGGTTCCGGCAGGTGGTCGAACGAGACCGCCTCCATCATCTGTCCCACCATGCCGTCGCTGAGGATGATGACGGGCGTGCGGTAGTTGTCCGCAAGGTCGAAGGCCAGGTATGTCAGGTCGCACATCTCCTGCACCGTGGCGGGCGCCAGGGTGATAGTGCGGTAGTCGCCGTGCCCTCCGCCGCGGGTGGCCTGGTAGTAGTCGCTCTGGGCGGGCGAGATGTTGCCCAGCCCGGGACTGCCCCGCTGCACGTTGACGATGACGGCCGGCAGTTCGCTGCCCGCCAGGTACGAGATGCCCTCCTGCTTGAGGCTTATGCCGGGGCTGCTGGATGAGGTCATCGCCCGGGCGCCGGCCGCACTGGCCCCGTAGATCATATTGATGGCCGCCACCTCGCTTTCGGCCTGCACGAAGACGCCGCCGCGCGCCGCCAGTTCAGTCGCCATGTAGGCCATCAGCTCGACCTGCGGCGTGATGGGGTAGCCGGCGTAGAATCGGCAGCCGGCTCGTATGGCAGCTTCGGCGGCCGCCTCGTTGCCGGAGGTAAGGACCTTCGCGCCCACGCCCGTTGAAGGGTCCATCCGATCGCCGTGAATATGTGTAAGTTACCGCCCGGCCGGTTCTTCCGACTTGCTGCCGCTGCCGACCGCCTCCTCGATACGCGTGATCTCCACGGCCGCGTCCGGACAGATTGTAGCGCATCGCAGACAGCCGGTGCAATCCGCTTCCGGGCGCACGACAGCCCTCTGAATGCCTTGCTTGTCGGGCTTCGGGTTGATGAAGAGCTTCTCCTGCTCGCATACCTCGACGCAAAGGCCGCAGCCCTTGCAGAATCGCTCCAGAATGACGACTTCGAACCTCTTACTTGACATATCTCGGCTGCCCCCTCCAGTCGAGCTTGCTGCGCAGCGTCTCGAAGAAGACGTTGCGTCCGGTCTGGATCAGCTTGAGCGGCTTGGGGGCCCTTTGCACGCGCACCAGGTCGCCCTCGCGCAGCTCGCGGTTCACCTGGCCGTCCACCGTCAGGGCCGGCCTCTGCGCCCATTCGCGCGCTTCGAGCGTGACCTTCAGGTGGCCCGGCAGCACCAGCGGGCGGTTGCTCAGCGTGTGCGGGCTTATGGGCGTGACCACGATGGCGTCCATGTCCGGGTGGACTATCGGGCCGCCGGAGGCCAGGCTGTGGGCCGTCGAGCCCACCGGCGTGGCCACAATGAGACCGTCGGAGCGGTAGGTCGTCACCAGTTCGCCGTCCACGTGGAAGTCTATCGTGATGATCCGCGACAGCGCCGTGCGGGAGACCACCGCATCGTTCAGGGCGACCGTGCTGAGGACCTCCTCACCGTCCCGCTCCAGCACGCAGGCGAGCATCATGCGCTCGGCCGCCGTGTAGCGGCCCTCCAGGACGTCGGTCAGGACCGCCTTGTAGTCGTCCACCGTTGACTCGGTAAGGAAGCCGAACTTGCCGACGTTTATGCCCAGCAGCGGCACGCCCTGGGGAGCCAGCTTGCGAGCGGCCCCCAGCACCGACCCGTCTCCGCCGAGCACCAGGGCGAAGTCCACCTCGCCCGCCAGCACGGGCGAGTCCAGGTTCAGGTCCACGCGCACCTCGGCGCGCTCCGCCAGCCAGGGCTCGATCTCCTCGACGGCGCGCAGCACCGCTTTCTTCGCCCTGTTGCCGACGATGATGGCCCTGTTCATTGGTTTCGCTTCTTGCGGCGGTGATGGCGGCTGCGCGCGGGGCGCTACTGCTGCGGCGTCTCGAACGGCTCTTCCTTCAGCTCCCCTTCCACCGTTTCGACCAGCTTGCGGATCTTCAGGTCCGCCTCGTCCAGCAGCTTCTGGCACCGGCGGAAGGCCCCTATGCCGTCCTCGTAGAGGCGCAGCGAGTTGTCGAGGGCCAGGTTGCCCTCCTCCAGGCGCTGCACGATGTCCTCGAGCTTGCGCAGGTTCTCCTCGAAGCTCATTTCTTCCGTCGCCTGGCCCTGCGCGTCCTTCTCTTCGTCGGCCATGGTGCACCTGAGAACGGAATGACATCGGCTGTCCGGGGCCCCGGCCGGATAAGCTCGTTTCATTATAGTGAAACGCCTCGCCGAATCCAACGACAGCGCTGCCGCGCGCGCGGCGACGAGCAGGAAACAGGCTGGATAGCCGCAGGTTCCGGGGTATAATCCTCTCAGGCATGGGGGCCCAGGGACGAGACTTGTGAGCCCGATCTACGGAGGTGATGAGCATGAAGGCCAAGAGGGACTGGCTGATCGTGGCGGGGATGTTGACGGCAGCGTTCCTGGGCGGCGCGTTCGCCCAGTGGGCGTTCAGCGGCGGCGTGACGTACGCTGCGGAAGCGCGCCCGCAGTTCATCAGCGCGCAGGGATTCGTGCTGGTGGATGCGGACGGCAACCAGCGCGCCGTCCTCGGGGCCCTGCCCGAGGGCGTGGGGCTCGTGCTGAAGGACGAGGAAGGCAGGACGCGCCTTGTGTTGGGCAATGTGACCATCCGGCACGTTCCGCTTCAGGCTGCATGGGGCCTGGTGGTGCGTGACGAGACCGGCACGGACCGCTGCGCGCTCGGCCTGGCCGACGGCGCGGGGATGGCCGCGTGGGACCCGCAGGGCACTATGCGCATAGCCATCGGCGAAGGCCCTACCGGCGTAGGCATCGGCCTGATGGACGCAGAGGGCAACGACCGCCTGGGCATCGGCCTGGGGCCCGGCGTCTCGGGCGGCGACTTCGTCGCCAAGGATCAGTTCGGAAACAACATCTGGCGGGCGCTCGGCCGTGACGAGCCCATGCCGTGACGCGGACAGGTCCCGCACGCCCGAAGGACGGCAACACACCGAAAGCCTCTGACAAAAAGGACTTACCGCTGAGAACGCCGAGCTTGCCCGAATGGGTTACCGAGCGACCTCGACTCGTTTGTGCCGGCAACTGACAACTGATAACTGGCAACTGCCTTCATGGGCGTGCAACCGTCAGAGGAGAGCATCAGCAGGGCCTATGAGCTGGCCAATCCGTGCGTGGTCTGCCCGCGGCTCTGCCGGGTGGACCGCCCAGCCGGGGAGAAGGGCTACTGCGGCGTGGGGGCGCGGCCCATCGTCTCGAGCGCCGGTCCGCATTACGGCGAGGAGCGGCCACTGGTCGGGCGCGGCGGCTCGGGCACCATATTCATGGCCGGCTGCAACATGCTGTGCGTCTTCTGCCAGAACTACGACATCAG
>JAUVVP010000008.1 GCA_030604585.1 Planctomycetota bacterium
CCAGTTTGAGGACCTCGGTCCACAACTCGAACTGCTCAGACCCCACCGACAGGTCCACCCAGTGCCCCCGGCTTGTCCCGTTGATGACGAGCCCGAGCCAGGCCACGTCCGCCCTGGTGAGAGCATATCGCCCCCGGACGATATACTTCCCGCCAGGACCAATTGAAGGCGAGGACCCGAGGACTTCGGTGACCTCGATCCGCAGCGCCTCCGCATACGGCGGCGGGCAGGGCACTTCGTGAACCACGTAGCGCAGTGGACGGCAATCGGACTCGAACGCGGCCGTGCTCTCCGCGAAGTCATCGCCCAGCGCGTGGTCCTTGAACTCCTCAGCGACCATAGCCGACATCCTCTCTTTCAGGCGCTTCCGCGATGTGCGCAGGCGACCGTTGACCGTGCTCAGGGGCACTTCCAGGAACTCGGCGATCTCCTTCTGGGAGTAGCCGTCGATGTAGAACAGCGTCGTGACCGTGCGCTGCTTTTCGGGCAGCGCCTCGACCGCCGCCAACACTGCCTGCTTTGTCTCCGACCTCTCGGCCACCTCGGGGGGACCTGGTTCCGGCGACTTAACGCCTGCCGCAGCGTCCAGGGACAGTTTCCCGATCTCACGCCGCCGCACCAGCCGGTTGCAGTGCGTAAACACGATCCTGCGAAGCCACCCTGGGAAGGCCGCCGGCTCGCGCAGCTTGTCCAGCTCGCGGTAGGCGTGGATGAATGCCTGCTGCGCCACGTCCTCCGCCCGCTCGAAGTCGGCCAGGATCGAGTAGGCATAGCCGTAGGCCATGTCCTGGAACCTGCGCACGATCTCACCGTACGCCCGCAGGTCGCCGTCCTGCGCACGGATGACCAGTGATCTGAGTTCTTCCACGTTACTACACCATGCTCGCCGGCAAGCCTTCCAGAAACAAGAGCCATCTCGACCGATCCGGCTGCATGAGATTCTCCGCATTTGAGGCCCGGTCGTCGAGGGAATGGCGAGTGGGGGCCGTCGTCATTTTCGTAGCCGGTTCGTAAGCAGCGCGTTCGAGCAGAAACACGACCATCACTTGCCACGCAGTGTTTCTCTTGCCAGTGCAATGCCCGGCAAGACCATGAGCCACGCCGGAGGCACGGCAGAACACTGAGCCACGGGGGCCACAGAGGACGGCAATGAACGGATTGAGCCAGGACGACGCAACGGTGCGGGTTGCTCGCGGCACCACCGAGGCAAGATGTCGAAGACCGGAGACGCCCTCCAAGGCCTGTTTGACGTTGCGGCGCCGGTATCGTATATTCGGGCACTTCGGGTCGCCACGGGCCGCATCGGACGGCGGCGCCGTGAACGGGCTCAGTCACTGAGCAAGGGTAAGCTCACATGCAGATCGAACTGCGGTACGGCTGCAATCCGCATCAGGCGTTCGCGCGCGTGGCTATGGAAGGTGAGGCGGGGCCGCTGCGGGTGCTGAACGGCGCGCCCAGCTACATCAACATCCTCGACGCGCTGGGCGCCTGGCAGCTCGCTCGCGAGCTGAAATGGGCCACCGGGCTGCCCGGAGCCGCCTCCTTCAAGCACGTCAGCCCCGCGGGAGCGGCGGTTGCCAAGCCCCTCACCGAGTCCTTCCGCCGGTCGCAGATGATCCCGGAAGGGGAGATCTCGCCCGTAGCCACGGCCTATGCAAGGGCCCGCGGCGGGGACAGGATGTGCTCCTTCGGGGACGTGGCCGCCGTCAGCGACGCGGTGGACGTCTCCCTGGCGAAGGTCATCGGACGGGAGGTCTGCGACGCCCTCATCGCACCGGGATATGCGCCCGAGGCGCTGGACATCCTCAAGGCAAAGAAGGGCGGCAAGTTCCTGGCCCTTCAGATCGACGCGGACTACGAGCCGCCGGAGGTTGAGAGGCGCGACGTCTTCGGGCTCACGCTCGAGCAGACCAGCAACACCGCGCGCATAGGCCCCGAGCTGATCAAGGACGTCGTCTCGGAGAAGAAGGACGTCGCCGACGACGTGGTGCAGACGCTCCTGGTGGCCACGGTCGCGCTCAAGTACACTCAGTCCAACTCGATCTGCCTGGCCTACGACGGGCAGGTCATCGGGATGGGCGCGGGGCAGCAGTCGAGGGTCCACTGCACGCGCCTGGCCTGCGGCAAGGCGGAGAAGTGGCTCCTTCAGCAGCACCCGCGCGTGCTCGACCTCAAGTTCAAAGCTGGACTGAGCAGGCCCGAGAAGACGAACGTGGTGGACCAGTTCCTGCTGTGGGACGAGCTGTCCGAAGCCGAGCGGGAAGCGATGCTCGCCCAGCTTCAGGAGGCGCCCGAACCGCTTGCGCGCCAGCAACGGGCGGAATGGATAGACGCATTCGACGGCATCTGCCTCAGCTCCGATGCCTTCATCCCGTTCAGGGACACCATAGACCGCGCCGGCCGGAGCAACGTGCAGTACGTGCTCCAGGCGGGCCGGTCCCTGCGCGACGAGGAGGTGACAGCCGCCGCCGACCGATACGGAATGGTCATGATCCACTCGGGGATGCGGTGGTTCCTGCACTGAGGGCCCGTCGGCCGAGCCACCGATCGGACGTTTGAGCGTAGGGGCGGTTCGCGAACCGCGCTCCGGCCCCGCTATGGGCGGGGTCCGACGGCACTGGAGGAGAGCGATCCTATGAGGTTCAGCAAGTACCACGGCCTGGGCAATGACTACATCGTCCTGAATCCCGACGAAGTGGGCGACGAGCTGACCGAGGGGCAGATACGCCTGATCTGCCACCGCAACTACGGCGTCGGCTCCGACGGCATCCTGCTCGGCCCGCTGCCGACCGACGAGTGCGATTTCGCCCTGCGGATATTCAACCCCGATGGCAGCGAGGCGGAGAAGAGCGGCAACGGGCTGCGCATATTCTCGCGATGGCTCTGGGACGAGGGGCTGGTGGGCGAGGACGAGTTCACGATCATGACGGCCGGCGGCCTGGTGAAGTCGCAGGTGAGCGACCAGGGGCAGAGCGTGACGGTGGAGATGGGCCAGGTCAGCTTCGACAGCGCCCGGATACCGGTCGAGGGGCCGCCGAGGGAGGTGATAAGCGAGGAGATGGAGGTCGGCGGCCAGGTGCTGACCTACTGCGCCGCCACCGTGGGCAACCCGCACTGCGTGATCCTGCGCGACGAGGTGTCCGAGGAGGAGGCGCGGGCGCTCGGGCCGCCGATCGAGACCGACCCCCGCTTCCCCAACAGGACGAACGTGCAGTTCATGAAGGTACTGGACCGCTCGAACATCCGGATAGAGATCTGGGAGCGCGGCGCGGGCTACACGCTGGCCTCCGGCAGCAGCGCCAGCGCCTCGGCGGCCGTGGCGCACAGGCTCGGGCTGTGCGATTCCCCCGTCGCCGTCCACATGCCCGGCGGCCGCCTGGACATCGCCGTCGGCGAGGGCTTCGCCATCACGATGACGGGCCCGGTAACGAAGGTGGCCGAAGGCACCATCAGCGAGGAGGCATTCGGGCAGGAAGTATGAGTGCCCCGCGCCGGATCGCACCGCCTTGGAGCGAATGTGCGCACCGGCTCGCAAGAAGCCCCCTTGATAATCCCGCAGCGGGCTGAGAGGATGACAATGCCGGCGGGAAGCACCCCACCGCGTCGCGAGCGCCACCCGCGGGACGTCCTGAGTAAGCACCGTATCCGGCCCCGCAGAGCAACCGGCCAGCGCTTCCTGGTGTCGGGCAAGGACCTGGACCGGGTCGTCGAGGCCGCCTGCATCGGACCGGACGAAGCGGTGCTCGAGATCGGGACCGGCCTGGGCCGGCTCTCCGCACGGATCGCCGCGGAGGCCGGCCACCTCGTGACCGTCGAGATCGACGATCGCCTGCATCGCATTGCCGCCGAGCGCCTCGGCGACCTGCCCAACGTGACGCTCCTGCGCTGCGACTTCCTCGCAAGCAAGCATCGCATCAACCCCGCCGTGGCCGAGGCCGTAAGGAGCGCGCTCGGAGGGCTCGCCCGGCCCCTGAAGGTGGTGAGCAACCTGCCCTACAACATCAGTTCGCCCGCCGTCGTCGCCCTGCTGGAATGGGACATCGCAGTGGGCGAGATGTTCCTGATGTTCCAGAAAGAGGTGGCCGACCGATTGGCCGCTTCTCCCGGCGTCAAGGAATACGGCCCGCTGACCGTCTGCGTGGACTACTGGGCGACGGTCGAGAGGCTGTTCTCGCTGCCGCGGCGCGCCTTCTGGCCGGTGCCGGAAGTCTCATCGGTTCTCGTGAGGATAGTGAAACGGGCGGAGCGGCGGCGGACGGCGCAGTACGACGCCTTTTCGGCCGTCGTCAGGAAGCTCTTCGAGGGGCGTCGCAAGACGCTACGCCGCAGTCTGCGGTCAGGTTGGGGGGATGAGAAAGCCGCCCAGGTGATCGAGCGCCTGGGCCTGGACCCCAGGCGGCGCGCCGAGAGCCTGAGCACCGAGGACTTCGAAGCGATCGCCGCAGTGACAGGCCCACCGCAGCGCGGCTGAGGCCGCCGGCCCGCCACGGCGTCGCTGAGGCGGCCGGCGCTACTCTTCCGCCGGCGCGTCTTCTTCCCCCTCGGGGGTCTCGGGTTCTTCGGGGTAGAGGTCGGCCTCGAGGTCATCGGGGGGAGCTTCGCCGCCTGTCTCCCCCATCTCAGCCGGGTATTCGCTTTCTTGCTCTTCGGGCGGGAGCGGGGTCGCTTCCAGGGACACGTCGCCAGCCTGCTGGGCTTCCTCGGCCTCGGCCAGCTCCTTGGCCTGTTGTTCCCATTCCTCGAACTCCTGCTCCTCTTCGCTGAGCGATGCGGGGAGGGCGGTCTCGGTCGCCGCGCCCAGCAGCGTGCGCTCGGCCCTCTCGCGGCTGCGCACCATGCTCTCGATGCTCTCGATGCGGCTTATGCCCATTTGCAGCTCGGATTTCATCTGCTGAAGGATGCCGGAGATGGAACTGTCGAAGGAAGTCAGCACGCCGCTCAGTTCGGCCTGGAAGGTCTTGGCCAGGGTGTCGCGGAACTCGTCGAGCCGGTCGAAGAGGCCGGGAATACGGCCCTCCACTTCCGTGATGCGTTCGCGGAACCCGCCCACCTCCTCGGTGGCGCGGCTGACGCGCGCCTCCAGCTTGCTGACGGACTCGGAGTGCGCGGCGCCCTGCTGATCGATCCGTTCCTGGATCAAGTCCCCCTTCTGATCGATCTTTCTGGTCATCCGGGCGTCCAGTTCGACCGTGCGGGAGTCGAATCGCTTCTCCGCGCGCCGTTCCAGGTCGTCGAGCTGCTCTTCAAGCCCCCTGATGTCCTCCATCATGTCTCGCACGGCCCCCAGCGCCCTCAGCGCCGAGCGACGGCCCTTGATCAGCATCAACTGCAAACAGACGAACAGGATGAGAGCCACCCCCACTCCGAAGAGCACGATCAGTTGCTCCCATCCGCCTTCTTGAAGGATACCCACCAGCTTCTGCCACAGGTTCATGCCATCCTCCGTTGTGTCGAGAATGCCGAGAGAACTCCGACCGGCGGGCCAGATGCTAACAGAAAAGCAGCCCCGGGGCAACCGAGGCGGAGCGCGGATGCGCCGCCCGTTCTCACGTGCCGGCCCGCCTTGCGCCGGCGCGCAGGTCCAGGCCGTGGCGTGTCTTCTCCCAGTAGCTCGGCCGACCCAGGAGTTGCACGAACCCCTTCCAAGCGCCGATGCTGGTGATGATCCAGTAGAGGGGGACCAGCAGGCAGAACTTGACCAGGTCGTAGTAGCCGCGCTTGTAGGTGGCCAGCACGGCCGCATAGACGAACAGGAAGTTGCCCACGAACAGGCAGAGCAGACCCCACACGATGAGCGGATAGGGGAAAAGCTCCCCGAAGGTCTCCCACCGGAACGTGAACCACAGAAGGGTCAGGGCCCAGTAGATGGGGTTGACCAGCAGGCAAACGAACGTGCCGCCGACCATTATGTGGAAGGCGAGCGTGCGCAGCAGCCCGAGCCGGCCCAGCAGGCGGAACGGCCACCGCTGCTGCGCCAGGTAGGTCTGTATGTAGCCCTTCGTCCAGCGCGAGCGCTGCCGGACCCAGTAACTCAGCCTGCTGCACGCCTCCTCCCACGTGGTGGAGTCGATCATGCGGGTCTTCCTGCCGCTGGTGGCCAGGCGGACCCCCAACTCGCAGTCCTCGGTGACGTTGTAGGGGTCCCAGCCGAGCAGTTTGCGCAGCTCGGCCACCTTGAAGTGATTCGAGGTCCCCCCGAGCGGAATCGGCGCCTCCAGATGGTCCAGCCCGGGCAGGAACAGGTCGAACCAGATGGCATAGTCGGTGGTGAACCACCGGGTCAGCAGGTTCTGGCGCTGGTTGTAGAAATCCAGCTTGGCCTGCAGGCAGACGACCTCCTCGCCGCACTCGCCGAAGCCCAGCAATGCCTTCTTCAACTGGTCGGGCTCGGGCCGGTCCTCCGCGTCGTAGACGACCAGGTACTCGCCGCGGGCCATCGCCAGGCCCAGGTTGCAGGCCTTCGGCTTGGTCTTCGGATGTGCGTCCGGCGTGACGACGATGCGCACGTAGCGGGGCAGGTCCGTCAGCTCGACGGCCCGGCGGGTCTCCTCGTCATCCTCTTCCAGCAGCCAGAGGATGTCCAGCTTGTCCTTCGGGTAGTCGAGCGCCCGCAGCCCCTCCAGCAGCCTCGCCAGGGACTCGGCCTCGTGGTAGAGGGGGACCAGTATCGTGTAGAGGGGCAGTTCGTCGTCCTTGAGCCGGGCGATATCGTCCGGGGTGAAGGCCAGTTCCCGCCGCGCGCTCACCGACAGGTCGATCAGGTAGGCTTTGAAGGCCATCATGACGAGGTAGAAGGCCAGGAAGAAGCCGTTCAGGACGATCAGCGTGGCCGTCCAGTCGAGAAGGAAGCAGATGACCAGCAGGGCGAATGCTGCCAACAGGACGGCCTTCTGCAACGTGTTCGTTACGCGCAGGGCGCTCAGCTCGGGATGCCGACGCGGGAAGGCGTACATGAACTCGAGCGCCTCTGGGGTCGGCTCGATGACGCTGGGGTCGGTGTCGGGCAAGCTTCCCTCCGCGTGGGCGGTCCGGCGCGTGACTCAGACCTGGATGCCCAGCACGTGGCGCGCGTAGAGTTCCAGGGCCTCGGCCGCCGCTTTGAGGCGGTCCAACTTGTCCCATTCGGCACGGCTGAGCCGCTGGTGCTGGGCGTCCATGCGGCGCACCTTCTGGCGCAGCGGGCCGAGGTGACGTTCCAGCAGCTCGCGAATGTCTTCGCGGCGCTGTTCGGCCGCGTCCTTGACCTGTTCGGCGCGCTGCTCGGGGGCGAGGTCCTGCTCGCGAAAGACGCGCTGCACCTGGCGCATCACCTCTTCGTTCATCTTCAGAAGGGCAGCGGCGAGCTGGTCCAGCTCCGTAATCCGGCCGAAGGCGCCCCCAGCGCTCCAGGGCGCCTGGCGCAACGTGGGCGGCCCTCCCATCGAGGCGGGCCCCTGCCCCTCACCATCGTCCCCGCGCAGGCGCCTCCTCAGCAGCTCGGGGTCCACGTTGATCCTTCCCGGCTGGCCGGTCTCCTCCATGTCGGTGCCCTGGGCAATGGCCTCGATGTTGGCCAGGGGCACGTTGACGGGAGCGCCGCACTTCGGGCACGGGATCACGTTGCCGCCCTCAAGAGTCTCGCTGATCTTCAGCCTCTTGCCGCAGCCTTTACAACGGAACCTTATGTAGCCGTCGTCTTTGGCAGCCATGGATGCCCCTTTCCCTGCCTTGGATTCCTCATATTGTACGGTCCGGCTCCAGCAAGTCCACCCCTTTCAGCAGGGCGCGCCGGGCCATGTTCAGCGCGTGTTTGGCGGCGCGGTCCCTTATCTGACGGCGCTCGCCCCGCAGGTTCAGCCGGGCGACTCTGGCGGCCCCGTCCAGGCGGACGCCCACGTAGAGGAGGCCGACCGGCTTCTGCTTGCTCCCGCCGGTCGGACCGGCTATGCCGGTGGTGCTCAGCCCGAGGTCGCTGCCGGCGACCGAGCAGATGCCCCTGGCCATGGACTCGGCCACCTGGGGGCTCACGGCGCCGTGGGCCTCGATCAGCTCGGCCGGCACGCCCAACTGCTCCACCTTCGCCCTGTTGCCGTAGGCCACGACATCGGCCAGCAGGAACCGGGAGATGCCGGGAACGTCCACCAGCATGTGGCCGATCAGCCCGCCGGTAACGGACTCGGCCACCCCGATGGTGGCGCCCCGCGCCCGGAGCAGTTCGCTGACCGCCGTGGCCAGGGTCGCTTCCCCCCGCCCGAAGGCCAGCTCGCCGAAGCGCTCCGCCAGTAGGTCCAGGTCCTGCCGCAGGAGCCTGTCGGCCTCGTCCGGGTCCGTCGCGCGGGCGCACACGCTCACGGAGATGACGCCGTCCCTGACGGTGATCCCCACCGACGGGTTGCGGCCGTGCGCCGTCATGTCGGCTATGCGCTCGTCCACGGCCGATTCCGAGGCAGGGAAGATGTGCACGACCTCGAACCGGACGTGCCCGGGCGGCGCGAGCATCTTCACCAGGAAGGGCAGCACGCTCTCTGAGAACATCGGCCGCATCTCTGCCGGCACGCCGGGCATCGCCACCACCCAGGTCTCCTCCCGCCGGCAGGCGAACCCCCTGGCGGTGCCTCGCCGGTTGGGAAACACCGTGGAACCAGCCGGGAACAGGGCCTGGGAGAGATGCTCCTGCGTGGGCGCGCGGCCGAAGCTCCTGAGCCGCTCTTCGACGTGCCGGCGCGACTCGCCGTCCTCGACCAGCTCCCGCCCCACGGCGTCCGCGATGGCCCGCCGGGTTCGATCGTCTGCCGTGGGGCCGAGCCCGCCGCTGATGACGATCAGCGCGCAGTCCTGCGAGGCGCGCACTATCTCGTCCCCCAGCAGAGCGGGGTCGTCCCCGACGGTCACCTGGCGGCACACGTCGAAGCCGTGTCCTTCCAGGTGAGTCGCCAGGAACGGGGCATTGGTGTCAACGCTCCGGCCCCGGACCAACTCCTCGCCGGTCGAGATGATGATCGTTTTCACCGGGCTTTCCTGCGGAAGGGAGCGGACGTTCGGTGCGGCTGCGATTATACTTGAGGCGCGGCGGGCGCGCAAAACAACCTACCGTCGGACCGCCGTCGCCGCCGTCGCCAGGACGAACACGACGGCCACGCCTACGCCGCGCACCAGGTAGTTGGTGAAGAGCATGCCGCCGGCCATCGCGCAGAGGGCCCCGACGGCCCCGAGCGCCAGTCCCGCATCCAGGCCCCCGCGGCCGGCCCGCCAGGCGCCCGCTGCGCTCCTGAGCCCGAACAGCAGCACCCACAGCAAGGCGAAGAGCCCCACGAAGCCCGTCTCCACCAGCCAGACCAGGTAGAAGCTGTTGCCCCCGGCCTCCATCAGGTTCTTGACCGGTTTCGTGACGCCGTAGACACCGTCGGGATTGTAGAACGGGTGGGGATGCGCCTCGTAATAGTTATTGATGTTGTTCTGGTAGTTGCCCAGGCCGACGCCGAACAGCGGATTCCTGGCCACCGCCTGCAACCCCGGCTGCCATTCGAGGAACTTCTGCTGCCAGACGCCGTTGTCCTCCTCGCTCAGGACGGCCGGCGGGACCACCTCGCCCGAACCGCCCATCTCCCCGTAGAGCGAGAGCGTGTGATAGCGGTCGTATGACTTGCGAAGCATCAGCGAGTCGAGCAGCACCATACCGTGCTGCTGCGGGGCAAAGTGGAACAGCAACGCCCAGAAGACGAACAGGCCGGCGGCCGTCGCCGCGAAGGCCTTGCCGCCCCGCACGAAGGCCACCACCAGCAGCGCCGCCATCGTTACGAACCAGAGGCCCCCGTGCAGCAGCAGGGGCAGCGAGGCGGCGGCGCCGACCCCGCAGGCCGTCCTGAGCGGCCGCTTCTTCAGGCACAGGGCAAGGCCCCACAGCAGCGGCGCGACCAGGCTGGCCCACGCGCCCAGGACGCTGCGGTTGCTGGACGTGCCGATCTGCTCGTGGGGCCCGGCCGCTTCCGCCCGGAATCCGAAAGTCGCGTCCACGCGTACCGGGCTGACCAGCTCCCCCGCCGTGCCGCCGCCCGCCGGATACGGCCGGAGCCGCGCGTACTCCCACATGCCGACCAGGATCGCGAACGCGGCTGCGCAGAAGAACCCCGCCGCCAGCCTGCGCCGCCACGCGGCGTCCCGCATGCAATCCGTCAGCACGAGGAACCCGCAGGCGAAGAAGATGAAGAGCTGGACGAACTCCTTTGCCGCCCGACCGTAGAGGAGCTGGCGGCCGGTGAAAAGACCGGACGGCTTAAGGAACGGCACGACCGAGAGGACCGCGCAGATCAGCAGGGCCAGCAGCGGCGCCGGGTAGCTTCGCAGCCGGTCAAGGATGCGCCCCTTGCGCAGGTTCACGATCGCCCAGAGCCCGAACGCGACGATCAGCAGGACGTCGCTCACGCAGACGCCCACGGCCGGAACAAGGCGGGCAACGCCGTGACCGAACCCCACCAGGCGAGTCAGGGCGTCGGCCCATTGTCGGACGGTCACCTGCGTTGGGTGGCAGACGAGGGCCAGCAGAACGACCACGGGGATGAGCCCTTCGAGGAAGCCCCGGGCGGCTGCCGAGGGCGGCGACGCGGCAGCCTCCCGTGAGGTCCGTTCGGCGTCGCCAGGCATCTGGTCCATGGGCGTGTCCGCAGGCAGGATGAAGAGGGCGCGCCGGGCGGCTACTGCCGCAGCCGTTCCAGCAGTTCGCCGAGGTCCCAGTGCAGCTTCTGGATGCGCCGAATGACCTCTTCCTCGACCCCCTCTTCGGTCGCGGCGCAGGCCATGTTCGTCGAGTTCGCCCCGACCTTCAAGGTGTAGACAAACTCCTGGTCGCGCCGCATGTAGGCCAGGTCGGCCATCCTGAGGTAGCCCATCTCCGCCGCGAAATCGTCAATGCGCTGGGCGGCTTCGCCGAGGCCCGAACGGCCGACCTCCACCGTCAGGACCGTGTACTGGCGCCGTTCCACTTCCGCGAGCTTGACCAAGACCTCCAGGTCGTCCAGGCCGTAGCGGGCGAACGCCATGTCCTCCTCTCGCGTGGTGTAGAGCACCGTCATCCGGCCCGAGCCGATGGCTTCGCATAACTGGTCAATGCTGTCGAAGCGTGCGGGCGCGCCCGGGCGCCGCGACAGCTCCGCCGGAGCGGGCTCAGGCGGCGCAACGCGTCGCGGCAGCTCCACGGGAACGGGCGCGGGCACAGTCGGCTCCTCTTCCAGCTCGACCAGTCCCAGCTTCTTCAGCAGCTCGCGCGACCTGTCGGTCGCCTGTTGCGCTGCGATCTCCTCCTTCTCGTGCGCTTCATCCCGGCGCTTGTCGCGCAGTCCGCCGCCGAGTATGTCTTCATATTTCGCCAGGTCCTCCGGGGGCAGCTTTGCCTGCCAGAGCGGATAGACCTTCTGGCGGAACTCCCGTATGCGCTGTTCCTCCCGCCCTTCGGTGTCTATTATGCCCACGTTGACGCACATGCAGGCCGCGCGGAAGCTCTCCCGCAGCGCGTCGCTCGGCTCCCTGGGAACGAGTTGCGCGGGGTCGGCCAGCAGCTCGTTGAAGACGTGCATGAAGGTCAGGTACGGCACCGGCCGCCCCTGCATGTACAACTGCTGTATCTTGCCCACTATGTCAACCCTGGGAAGCATCTGTACCCTCCCTGGCCGAATCCGCCGCCCTACGCCGCTGCCTACTGAAGGACGCGCATCGGTCCCTCGCGCCGAGCGGATGGGACGGGCTGCTTACTGGAGCCCGTCCACCAGCGCCATCAGCCGCCGGCCGTACTCGACGTAGCGCTCGTAGGCGCCCTCGGCCTGCGAGGCGGCCTTGCCCTCGTGCACGACGGCCGCCAGGTGCGGCTCGATCGAGACCCCGCCCGCATACCCCGTGCCCAGCAGGTCTTTCAGCACGTCCTTCACCCGGCCGTCTCCCTCGCCCGGGTAGGTGTAGGTCATCGAGCCGTCCTTGTGCACGCCGTCCTTGATGTGCACGTAGACGACGTGCTCCCTGACGGCGCTGTAGTATTGCCAGGCATCCTGGTCGTGGCCGACGGGATTGCCGGTGTCCCAGACGAGCTTGAGGCCGGGCGAACCGACCTGCTCGAGCAGTTGGAGCGTCTGGTCGGCCCCGAGCCCGCCCCAGCCGTCGCAGTTCTCGTGCACCAGCGTCACGCCGCCGTCCTGGGCCATCCGCGCCAGCACTTTCAGCCGGGCGATGACCTCGTCCCGCCATTCCTCTTCGGGCCAGCCGGCGTTGGGGTAGCTCATGGTGCGGATGAACTGGCAGCCGACCCTCTGCATGCGGGGGATGGCGCGGGCCAGTTCGTGGCGGTCAATGTCGGGATGCTTGCTGATGGGCCGGCCCCAGTTGCAGAGCTGGGAGGCAAAGCAGGAGACGCCGAGCCCGGCCTCGCTCACCTTCTCTATCACTTCCTCGAAGGTGCGCTTGCACAGGTCGGTGGCGCTGACGCCGCTGACGTTGCGCAGTTCGATGTGCTTCCAGCCGAGTTCCTGATGGGCCTTGATCTGGGCTTCGATCTCGTCGCCGGCTTCGTCGGCTATCCCTGAGAAGAACATGGCGTCCTCCCGCTGCGGGTCTGAGTGCCAGTTCCTTACGTACGTCCGCGTCTGGCTGCCAAAGTACGGCCAAGGTATTCGGCTGTCAAGTCAAATCCTGCGCGGCCGGCCCGGCGGGCGGCAGGTAGCCGCGCTCCCTGCACTCTTGCCTGAAGCGCTCGTACTTGGCGGTGTATGCCCCGACCTTCTCGGCGCGCGGCTCGACCTCCCGTTCGATGCGGACCATGGCGCGCACGGCGTCGCTCAGGCTCGGATGCTCTTCCAGGGAGGCGGCCAGGATGGCGGCGCCCATCGCGGCGCCGGCCACGGCGGGCCTCTGCACGGTTTTGCTCAGGGTGTCGGCCCGAATCTGGAGCCAGGCGTCGCTGCGCGAGCCGCCGCCGGCGGACAGTACCACGTCCCCGATCTCGGCGCCCAGGCCTGCCAGCGTCTCGAAGGCGAGCCGTTCCAGGCAGGCGACGCCTTCGAGGTAGGAGGCGAACAGCTCGAGCCGATGCCGCGGCGCGCCCAGCAGGAACCCTTCCGCCGAGGGGCTCACGAACGGGAATCGCTCCCCTCTGCCGACCAGCGGATAGGCGACCAGGTCCGTCGGGCTGGAATCGAGCGCGCGTGCGCTCAGGTTCCGGGTCTCCTCGGGTCCGAACTCGGCGGCGAGGCACTCGGCCCCCGTGTTGCTCGCGCCGCCGGGCAGCCACCAGCCGGCCGGGTGCCGATGGCAGTAGATGCGCCCCATCGGGTCCAGCAGCAGGCGCTCGCTGACGCCTTTGACGACCATCGTCGTGCCGATTGTAGTGGTGTACTGCCCCGGGCTGACGGCGC
>JAUVVP010000270.1 GCA_030604585.1 Planctomycetota bacterium
CCCGGGTGCGCCGGTTCTTCGCGCGAAGGGCCGCCACCGAGGAGACCTGAAGAACACACGGCCCCATGGGCCGCCGCGCGCCGGCACGCGGCGAGCCGGGCACGAGACTCCAGTCAACTCGACTGAGACAGACACAATGGCCACCAAAGCCAGCTACTTCAGGATCGGCATCTTCACCGTCGCGGCCGTCGCGCTGCTGGTGGCGGCGGTCATCGCCCTGGGCGCGGGGGCCGTCTTCCGCGAGAAGATCCTGGTGGAGACCTACTTCGACGAGTCCGTGCAGGGGGTTGACGTCGGCTCGCCCCTGAAGTACCGCGGCGTGCAGGTCGGCAACGTGGACAGCGTCATGTTCACCTACAACGTCTATGAGAAGGACAAGCCCGCAGGCGAGCGGCGCGGCTACGTGCTGGTGCGCATGGCCGTGTTCCCGAAGCTTCTCGGGCGCACCGGTCCCGCCGATCTCGGTGAGTTCCTGAAGGAACTGGTCGAGCAGGGACTGCGCATAAGGATAAGGCCCCAGGGCCTGACCGGGCTTGGCTATCTGGAAATGGACTATGTCGCCGGTCCCGAGCGTGACATCGAACTGGCTTACGACTGGCAGCCGGAGACCTATTACGTCCCCTCCGCGCCGAGCATCGTGTCCCGGGTGGAGGACGCGGTCTTCTCGATGACCGAAACGCTGAAGGAGCTGGAGAAGGCGGACCTCGGCCAGATGGCGGTGAACCTGGATGAACTCGTGCTGCGGGTGACGAATCTGGTGACCGACGAACGCGTGGCCGCCCTGCGCGAGGAGGCCATAGAGCTCCTGGCCGAGGTGCGCCAGACGAACACGACGATCCGCGAGTTCCTCGAAAAACCCGAGTTGAACTCCATCTTGGAAGAGGCGTCCGGCACCGCGGCGTCCCTCAGGCGGATGGTCGCGGACTCGGAGGCCGACGTCTCCCGGATCGTGGCCGATCTCAAGGAGACTGCGCAGGCGGTCAATGCCGCCACACAGGAGTTGCCGGAGACAATGGAAAGGCTCAACAGGACCGTGCGCCGCCTCGGCCCGCTGGTGGCCGATCAGCAGGCGAACATCGCCGACATCCTCCAGAACATCGAGGCCATCTCAGCCAACCTGCGCGAGCTGACGGAGAATGCAAAACGGTACCCCGCCTATGTCCTCTTCGGCGAACCCCCACCCTCCACGGAGCCGACGGAATGAGAGCAAAGCGAGAACTGGGCGCGTCCTGGTGCTGCGCCTTGCTGGCGATGCTGGCCCTGACGGCCGGATGCGTCAGCCTCAAGAAGAGCTATCCCCAGAAGCGCTACTACCTCCTGCATGCCGCCCGTCCGGGACAAGCCCCGCCGGCCGCCGACGGGGCTGCCCTGAAGGTGCGCCGGTTCGGCGTCTCGCCCGCCTTCGCGGGCAGGGAGCTGGTCTACCGCACGGGAGAGCTGACTTACGAATCGGACTTCTACAACCAGTTCTTCTCCACGCCGGGCCACCTGGTCACCGAAGGGGCGCGCCGGTGGTTGGCCGCGTCCGGGCTGTTCGGCCACGTGGTGGACTCCACCAGCCGGCTGGAAGCCCGCTACGTCCTGGAGGGGATGGTCGTCGTCCTCTACGGGGACTACCGCGAGAAGGAGGCGCCCCGGGCAGTGCTGGGGGTGCAGTTCCTGCTCCTTGATGACGCGCCGAGCGCGCCGGAGGTAGTCTTCCAGCGGGAGTACAGCGCGAAGCAGCCGCTGAAAGGGACCTCCGCCGACGCCCTGGTCGAAGGCTGGGCTGAGGCGCTTCGGAGTGTCCTGGAGGCCCTCGAGAAAGACCTCCGACAGCTCGACCTTTAGAGGCCCTACGAGAATGAACCGCAGAGACCGTTCCCTTGAGTCCCGTGTTGCACGGTTCGGGTGCTGCAATCGGGCGGCCAGCCCTGAGTCCGGAAAGGGGGAAGCATGAGTTACCAGGAGAAGACGGGAGAAGAACTCGTCCGCGAGATAGAGGAGCTGAAGGCCCGCCTTGCCCGGTTCGAGGGCACCGACCTCCGGCTCGAACGGGTGGAGGAGAGCCTGCGTTTCCTCTCGCACCTGGACGAGCTGACCGGACTCTACAACAGGGGCACTTTCTTCACGCTCGCCCTCCAGCAGCTCCGGCTGGCCAACCGGCACAAGCAACCGCTGCTGCTGCTCTGCTGCGAGCTGCAGGGGCTCAAGCGCATAAACGAAGAGTTCGGCCGCCAGGAGGGAGACCGGGCGCTGGCCGATGCCGCCCGGATACTGCGGACCACTTTCCGCGAATCGGACATCGTGGCGCGGGTCGGTGCGGCCCAGTTCGCCCTGCTGGCCATACACGTGCCGGCCGAGCGCACCCGGCAGCTCATTGACCGGTTGCAGGACCGGCTGGCGGTGCTGAGGGCAGAAGGCGGGCGGCCCTATGAACTCTCAATGGACATGAGCCCTGCCTGGTGGGACCCGGAGCATCCGTGCTCGGTCAAGCAACTCCTTTCCAGGGCCGAGGAGCAGATGGGCCGGCAGGCAGCCGAGGGCGGCCCCGCCTGAGCCGTCCCATCCCGAGGCCGCCCGATCGCCCCTACCCTACCGCCCGGTTCAACGCCCCGATGTAGCCCATGAATATCTTGAAGATGAAGTATATGATGATGCCGGCGACCGTGACCCATATCAACACGGCAATGGCCGTTACGAGTGCGCCCAGCGCGGCCTCGGACCTGTCGGCGTAGTGCGAGGCGAGCCAGTCCAGCCGTTCCGTGGTCTTGCCGGACTCTTCCGCCACCGCGATGATGTCCAGGTACTGGGCCGGGAAGAGCCCGGTTGCGCGCAGAGCGTCCGTCAGGTTGCCGGAATCCTCGATGGCGGCCACGGCGCGCTCCGCCCTGGCGGCGAAAGCGCCGTTGCCGGTCGCTTCCAGCGAGCGGGCCAGGGCCTGCTTGACCGGCACGGCGGCCTCCGAGAGCAGGTACATCACCAGGCTGAACCGCGCCAGCGCCAGCGCCTCCATCACCCTGCCCAGCACCGGGAGCCGAAGGATCACCTCGTGACACGGCCGCGAGGCGCCCAGCACCCCCACGGCGAAGACGTAGAGGGCGATCAGCGCGAGCGGCGTCCCGTAGCCGATGAGGAGTACCCCGAGCGCGCTGCCGCCCCCGTTGGTCAGCGTCGCCAGGATGTAGGTGACGAGGGCGATGACGGCCACGGCGGCGATGTATTGAAAGGCCGGGTAGGCGATCCGACCCAGGAAACGCCGCCACACGCGGTGCTGGAACTCGAAGTAGCGGGTCAGCTCCCTTAGCGCCCGTTCGAGCGTGCCGCTGGCCTCCCCCGCCTCGACAAGCTGGAGGAACAGGGACGGGAACCCGCCCTGTGCTCGCAGCGCCTCGGCCAGCGTGGCGCCGCCCTCGACCCGGCGCCGGGCCGCATCCAGCGCAGCCGACAGCCGCCCTCCCGACGACTGCCCGCTCAGCACCGTCAGGACCCGACTGACCGGCAGCCCCGCATCCAGCATCGTGGCCATGGAGCGGCAGAGCCAGATCATGCGTTTACGCGATATGCCGAACACCCGTCCCTCCGGGGACCGCTGCTCTTGTTGGTCCTCGCACTGACAGAAGAGAGGGCCAGCTTGCACTCACTCTCGCACTCGCTCTCGTACTCGAAGCCGTTCTTCTCGCAGGGATTACGACGCGCCTGCGCCGAGGCTACGGCGGACAGGCGCCGAGGTTTACCCGCCTCCGGCGGGCTTGCCCGCCGCCTGTTTGGCGGGACGACGACGACTCTCCGAAGACTGTTTCTTTTGCCAGCGCGAAGCTCATTAGAAGGAGCGTAACCATTCACGGCTTTTCGGTCAAGTAGGCAGCAGGGACGGGGCGGGCTGCCCGGTGAAATGGGCATGAAGGGCGCCGTGAAGGAACTCGAAGATGGATCGGCCCTGCTGGCGGCAGGTGGCGGCGGCGGCCCAGGTGCGCTCGCACCACCCACGTCCCGCCGCCAGAAGTCAAAGAAGCCCGCCCCGGACGGCTCACTCCCAGAGGGCGCGGGCCAACGGCCCGAACCTGTGCAGAATGGAGCCCTCGTAGGACAAAGTGGCGCTTGACACCACCGCTGACGAACACATAATGTTATCCGTCAGGTTGGGCCGTGCCGCCCGATATCGGCCCCGCAACGGGTTGATTACTGCGCCGCTCGCGGTAGGATTATGGCGGCGGCGAACGGGGTGTGCTATGGCAGCGCTGTGCTCTATCGAGATGCTGGGGCGGCTGCGCGTGCAGCAGGGCGATCGGACCATCACGCGCTTTCGCACCCGGAAAACGGGCCTTTCGCGACGCAAGCGGTGTCTTACCTGCCTGGACGGGGCAAGGCGCACAGCGGCAGGCGTTTAGAGGGCATCGGCGATGGAGGCGGATCAGCCCACGCATGAGGTCACGCGGATCCTGA
>JAUVVP010000117.1 GCA_030604585.1 Planctomycetota bacterium
ATCCCAGCGATGAATCGCTGGGCTATTATCAGGCGTCCCTTCGGGACCCCCTACGGCGGACATCTTTCGGAATGCCGCTCCTGTATTCAGCCGAGCCGGGCGCGCGCGATCTCCACGTAGTGCGGGTCCATCTCGAAGCCGACGTAGCGACAGCCGAGGCGCCTGGCTGCGGCGGCGGTGGTGCCCGTGCCCATGAAGGGGTCCAGGACCACCAACGGGTCATCCTGCCCGAGGCCGTGCAGCCTGATGCACATCTCGGGCAGCCTGTCCGGGAAGGCGGCCGGATGCGGCTTGGCGCCGGTCACCGTCTCGTAGGGGATGTACCAGGTGTTGCCGCGGTCGCGCAGATCCTGCGTGGCGCTCTTCCATCGGCCGATGTTGCTCTTGTCCTGATAGGGGACGCCGATGGCCAGCTTGTCCACCGCCACGGCGCCGCTCTTGGTGAAGTGGAAGATGTACTCGTGGGCGTTGTTCAGGTAGCGGGGGCTGTTGACGGGCTTGTAGTGGCCCATGTTGACGCCCTCTTGCGGCGCGGCGATGGACTTGACCCAGTGGATGGTGTTCTGGAGATGGAAGTGGCGGCAGACGCGCTGCGCCACCTGAAGCGAGCGCAACTCGTCCGACGGCCTGTCGCCGATGTTGAAGAAGAACGAGCCGTCCTCTTTCAGCACGCGGCGGCACTCGCGTGCCAGCTCTTCCATCCAGTCGAGGTATTCGTCGAAGGGCAGGTTGTCCTGGTGCGTGTTGTAACGGACGCCGATGTTGTAGGGCGGGGAGGTGACGATGACGTCAATGCACGCGTCCGGCAGGCGCCGGCGCATCCCCTCGACGCAGTCCTCACAGAAGATGGCGTCAAGGTACTCTTCCATCTTTCAACTCAACACGGAGTCACGGAGAACACGGAGAACGGAGACATTACGGGCTACGACGACCTTCGGGCCCCGCCCACGGGCGGGCTCAGAGCACCCTGCGGACTATACCGTCCTTAAGGACAGGGACGTTGAAGTTGATGAGCAGGCCCACTCGCTTGCCGGTGAGGCGCAGGTATGTGAGCAGTTGTGCCTCGTGGACCTCCAGGACTCTCTCGACTGCCTTCACTTCGACGATTACCACATTGCCGACCACGATGTCTATGCGGCAGCCGGTATTCAGCTTGGCCCCCTTGTAACTGACCGGCACATGAACCTGCCGTTCGAACGCAAGCCGCCGCAAGTGAAGCTCGTGGCAGAGGCACTCCTCGTAGACCGCCTCAAGCAGCCCCGGTCCCAACGCCTTGTGGACCTCGATGGCAGCACCGATGACCTTGTCGGTTGTCTCTTCAGCTATCAGTGCCACGTGCTCCCCCGTCAACAGCCGGCTCTCATTCTCGTCGTCGTAAGGACTTGCTCGCCGTTCTCCGTGCTCTCCGTGCCTCAGTGGTCGGAGTCACCCCTGCGCGGCCAGTTTGAGGCCGCCGACCATGATGGGCGGCACGCACCTGCTGCCCAGCCATTGCGGCTCGCTGCCGAGCGCCTCGACCTTTTTGAGCACTTCGTAGACGTTGCCGGCGACCATGCAGTCCTTGACGCGGCCGACGATCTTTCCGTTCTCCACCAGGAAGCCGAGGTCCAGGTTGACGCTGAACTCGCCGGCCAGCACGTTGCTCTGGCCGGAGCCGAGCGTCTGCTCGATGATCACTCCCCGCTTCATGCCGGCGACCATGTCGTCGAGCGACGTGTCGCCGGGCGCAATGACACTGTTGGTCGTGCCGGGAGCGGGGCGGCTGCCGTAGCCCCTGAAGCCGAGGCCGCTCGGTTCGCAGTCGAGCAGGCCGGCCGTCTGCAAGTCGGTCATGTAGGTCTTCAGCACGCCGTTCTCGAAGAAGTGCTGCTTGCATGTCGGCGTGCCCTCGTCGTCCAACGGGCAGGTCCTGGGGGCGAACGGGACGGTGGGGTCGTCGGTTATGGTGATGCGCGGGTCCAGTATCTGCTCGCCGATGCGCCCGCCCAGCACGGACGATCCCTTGTGCACGTGCTTGCCGTTGAGGGCGATGCCGATGGGGCCGGTCAGGTTGCCCACGGCCTTCGGGACGAAGACCATGGGCATCGCCTCGAGCCGAGCGGGCGCCAGCACCGACGCCTGCTTCATCTTCTCCAGCACGGCGCGGGCCAGCTCGATGACCGAATCGAAAGGCCGGCCCCAGTCCTTGTATTCGTAGATGTGGAGCAGGCCGGCGTCACTGACCTCCTGCACGCCGACGCTGCCGGACATCGCCGTCGAGTTGAGTTCGACATCGAGTCCGCTGGTATTCATGACGCGCTGGGTGTGGGTGGAGCGCGAGATGCCGCAGTTGTAGAGGTAGCCTTCGTCGGTCTTCAGGCTCAGCTCGAGGCCCTCGCGGCCCATCTCGACCATCCGCTCGGCGCTGACCTGAAGCACCCGGCTGTCGTAAGTCTCGGCCGGCCCGAGTTCGGCCGGCTGAGGGGGGAACTCGAACTGCGCCTCGTCGCCGAACCCGGCGCTGGCGGCCGCCATCTCCGCCAGCCTGGCGGGCTCCCGCAGGTCCGTCGTCGAGGCAAAGCCGATGCGCCCCTCATGGACGACTCGCAGGCCGACGCCCCGGAACTGGCGAGTGGTGATCTCCTTGAGCCGGTTGTCCTCGAAGCTGACCGAGACCGACTCGCCGCTCTCCTCGAAGACCTCTGCGCGGTCGAAGCGCCTGGCGGCCTCGTGCAGGACTGCCTCGGCGGATCCGTCTGTCATCTCTGCTCCCCTGGTCTGTGCGCTCGTGGCTATTCGGCGGCGACGCCGGCCGTCGCCGGGGGTCTGGCGGCGAACCGCAGCTCTCCTCGCGGGTCAACCACCCGCAGGTAGAAGCCCCATCCGCCCGAGCGCTCGGCCACCTTCAGGAACACCTCGTTCCAGCCGGCCTGGAGGTCGGCCTCGAACACATCCTCGTCCGGCACCGCGGCGCGCAGCGCGTGCGCGCGCCACACCTGCCGGCCGTTGATGCGCACCAGGACGCTGTCGTCGCTTCCCACAGTCATCTGGTAGCTGCCGCCCTTCGGGGCGTGGACGTAGGCCACGGCGCAGGCGACGGCGTAGTCCTCTTCCTCATACAAGGCGTCCAGGTCCACAAGTCCCGCCTGGTCCGCTGCCACGATGCGCCAGCGGACCTCCTCGCCGCGCTTGCCGGCGTAGGCGGCGCTGAGGTCAAGGTCGCGCTCCGGCGGCAGCGGATCGTCCCAGCCTTTCAGGTGGGCGTTCAGGTAGCGGTCGTCGTCGCTGCGCTCTTCTTCGGTGGCGGCGGTGAGGCCGAGATCGAACGGGCCGGCCACGTTCCACTCGCTGATGAACCGGCCGATCCTGGCAAACGCCCGCTGGTGGATGTCCCAACCGAACAGTTTCCTGTCGCCGTCCACCAGCTCCAGGCCGCCTTTGGGCAGCGGGTAGATGCGCTCGCCCGCCTTTGCCCTGATGGCCAGCTCCTTCGTGGCGCCGGCCTGGATGGTGAACTCGGCGGCTTCCGCCTGCCAGGTCGTGTCGCTGGTGTCCCATTGCACAACGGCTGTCACTTCCTTCTGTATGGGATTCCTGATGCGCACCTGGATGGTGATGCTGCCGTCTTCGGGCCAGTCCTCCAGCGGCTCCACCGTGAGCGCGCCCCAGAGGCCCCGGACCTTCTCGGTCGTGACGTAGTCGGCGGGCATTTCGCCGCGCTCGGTCAGGACCTTGAAGCTCGAGGACGCTCCCTCCACGTCCACCGTCAGCACGTGGAAGAAGCCGCCGGCCAGTTCGTAGCCGCCTATCTCGGCGCCCGCGCCGCCGGTCACCACGTAGCGGACGCCGTCCTTCTGCGGATGCAGCGTGTAGTGGTGCCAGTGGCCGGCGAAGACCGTGTCCACGCGATGCCCTGCAAGCAGCGGGTGCACGTCCCTGCTCCACTGGTTCTGCCCTTCCGACTCGGCGGTCTCGTAGGCCCAGAGCGGCTTGTGCACGAAGACGAAGATGCGAGGCGCGGCCTTTGCCTCCGCCAGGTCCTGCTTCAGCCATTCGAGCTGGGCGCCGGTTATCCTGTCCATCTCGCCGACTACTTCCGAGTTCAGCGCGATGAAGTGGGAGCCCTTGTGGTCCCACGAGAAGTAGAGGGGCCCGAGGCGCTCGAGCCAGACGTCCTGGCTCTGCCCGTCCCAGATGTCGTGGTTGCCCGCCACCGAGTAATAGGGGATTTCAAACCGCTTGCACACGGCGTCATAGGCGTTCCACTGGCTATCGATCAGCTCGGCATCGTCCGTGTAGCCGTGGATGAGGTCGCCGACGATGACGGCGAAGTCGGCCCCGGCGGCGTTGGTGCGCTGGATGTTGCCGATGAAGTGCTCGTTCTGGGTGACGACGTCCTCGGCGTCCCAGAACGGCCTGTTGTCGCCCATCACCACGAACCGGAAGTCGGCGGCCCCCCCGGCCTCCGCCCGTGCAGGCGAAGGCAAGGCACAGGTGTTCACCAGCAGGCAAAGCAGCGAGACAAACGCAACCTTCTTCATCGGTAATCCTCCGTCCAGGTGCCCTTGCTCTGGTAGCGACGGGCCTCCTTGGGGAATGTCAGCCGCTACTGCGGCCACGCCTCTTCGCCATCTACCCGGCCCGCGAAAGCCGCCTCACGGCCCGGCGTAGGTGGCGGTCAACTCGTCGAACCAGACCGTGCCGGGACCGTATATCTGCAAGGCCAGCCGGACCTGCCTCGTCCCGCGCGGGATCGGAACCGTGCCGGCGTATTCCTTCCAGTCGTGGTCGGCAGGGGGGTCCGACGCCTTCTTCGCGCCGATGTATGCCGCCCACTCGTGCTCGATCCATTCGCCGTCCGCGGCCAGGAACTGGACGTCTATGACGGCCTTGGCGGCCTGTCTGGCCCTGACCTGGGCGCTGACCCTGAGCTTGCGCATACTCCCCCGGTGGGACACCGTGCGGGACCATTCGGCTATCGGGAAGAAGCTCTGCGCGGTCTTCTGCAAGCAGAGGCTTGCCCTCCCTGCGGAGGCCGACCGCCTGTCCCAGATGTACTTCACCCCGGGGACCGCCGCGCCCTGCCGCCAGCCGTTGGGCGTCATTGCGCCGTACTCGAAACCGTCACGCAGCAGGACCGGTCCGGCCGGCGGGCCCGCTTCCTCCTCAGCCGCAAGGAGCACCGCCTGCTCCAGCCACCGGATGCCGCGACGGATGTCGCCGTAGAGGTCGCCGTGCCAGCCGTGGCCGCCCTCGTAAGTTGCAAGCTCCACCTTCGCCTCGTTCTGGCGCAGGATCACCTCGGCCCCCTTCGCCAGCCTGAAGGGACAGACCCGGTCGTCGGGCGAGTGGTAAAGGAAATACGCATGTCCCTTCGCGGCTTTCGGAGACGGCAGCCTGCTCGGTTTGAAGACGGACATGGCGATGAAGGAGCCGGTGACCGCTTTCTCTTCTTGCAGTGAGACGGCATAGGCGGCGGGCCCTCCCGACGACCATGCGAGGGCGAAGATGTGCCGCGGGTTCAGCTTGTGCCCATGCGCCACGTCCTTGACTACAGCCTCGACGAACTGCTCGGTGGCGAACTCCTGTTCGGGCACGGGGGTCTTGCCGGTCGGCCAGACGACCTTCTGCTCCGGCGTCCACTTGATGGCGACCAGTTGTGCCACCAGGTAGTCCTCCGGCAGCGCGTGCTTGAAGATGCGCTTGACGAACGGCTGGAAGTCCGGCCCGCCGTCGCCGCCCGGCAGGACGAGCACCAGGCCGTAGCCTTCCTCCGGCGCTTCGGCGCCCCGCATCGGCCCGATAAGGTAATAGCGCATGTGGGCATCGTGGGCATCATCGCCCGCGTGCAGCTCCCGGGACGGCACGTCGGCGATGTCCTCGGGCGCCTTTCCCTCCCGGCCGGCGGCGGCCCAAACGGTCCCGCACAAAGCCAGGGACACAAAGAGTGCTCTACCGAACATGGCCTTAACCCCTTTCGCTGTGCCGTCGCATGCCCCAATCCACGGCGGTCAGAACGTGCCGTTGGATTCCCGCTCGCTCACCGGCCGCCGATGACGACGTTCTGGATGCGGCAGTGGGGGCCGCCGTCGCCGACGCGCAGGGGGCTCTGGCTTCCCTTGCCGCAGCCGCCCAGGCCGCCGTACATCTTGAAGTCGCTGCCGATGCGGTCTATGTTCTTCAGCGTCTGGAACACATTGCCGGTCAGCACCACGTCGCGGATTCTCTCGGCGATCTTGCCGCCGCGGATCATGTGGGCCTCCTCGGCGCTGAAGGTGAACATCTCCATGTTCGTCTGCCCGCCGAGCATGCCGACCGCGTAGATGCCGTCCTGCGTTTCCTGCACCATCTCCTCGAAGGGCGTATCGCCCGGATGCATGAAGGTGTTGGTCATGCGCACGATGGGCGGATGGTGGTGGGAGATGGCTCGGGCGTTGCCGGTCGGCTGCTCGCCCATCTTGGCGGCGGTCTCGCGGTTGTGCAGCCGTC
>JAUVVP010000444.1 GCA_030604585.1 Planctomycetota bacterium
GCATGTGGTGGTGGATCTAGGGGGACGTGCCGGTAGCGTTCGCGCTGGCGTCCGCATTGTGAGCAGACAACCCGGAATGGGCACATCTGCGACCCATTGGGCCTTCCGCCCAGGTGCCTCAT
This sequence comes from Planctomycetota bacterium, assembly GCA_030604585.1. GTDB lineage: Bacteria > Planctomycetota > Brocadiia > SM23-32 > SM23-32 > JAUVVP01. The sequence continues at coordinate 123 of JAUVVP010000444.1, forward strand.
AACACCAGATGTCGATCTTCGTGCTGCCGCTCTTTGCTACCATTTTCCGTTTGCCCGCTATCTGCTTTTGATAACTGTGCCCAGCGCAGGGAGTTAGATGGTACCCCCTCGGGGGATCGAACACCGGAACCACGGATAAAGAATCCGTTGCTCTGCCTAACTGAGCTAAGGGGGTATTGCCGGCGCGCAAGAGGGACCCGCGCGCGGCTCCCTGTATAGCCCAATCGCACCGCCAAGTCAAGCGCACGGCCCCTGAGCGTGCGCCCGGCGGCCACCGCGACCCGCTCCGGCACCGCCCGGCCTGCTTGAACTGGCATGGGGCATCTGATATCCTGAAGTCAGCGCTGGCCCCGGCAGTGGGGCCGTCTCCTTATGGGCCGGCAGTGCCGCGTGGCGGAGGACATGGCCGCCGCATTCCCCTTGCGCTCGCCTTCCGCAATGCCCGAGAAGATCAGAAACTTCTGCATCATCGCCCACATAGACCACGGCAAGTCCACGCTGGCCGACCGGTTCCTCCAGCTCACGCACTGCGTCCCCGAGCGCGAGTTCCATGAGCTGATGCTCGACGACATGGAGCTGGAACGCGAGCGCGGCATCACCATAAAGGCCAGTTGCGTGACCATGTTCCATCGGATCGGGCAGGAGCAGTACCGCCTGAACCTGATCGACACGCCGGGGCACGTGGACTTCAGCTACGAGGTCTCGCGCAGCCTGAGGGCGTGCGAGGGGGCCGTGCTGCTGGTGGACGCCAACCAGGGCGTCGAGGCCCAGACCGTGGCGAACCTCGATCAGGCGCGGGCCTACGGCCTGACCGTCATCCCGGTGGTCACGAAGATCGACCTGCCGGATGCACGCGCCATCGAGACGATGGCCGAGATGGAGCAGACCTTCGGTTTCCACCCGGATGAAGTCCTGGCGGTGAGCGGCAAGACAGGGGAGGGCATCGAAGAGCTGCTGGAGGCCATCGTCGGGCGCGTGCCGCCGCCGGAGGGCCGGCCCGACGGACCGTTGCGCGCCCTGGTCTTCGACTCGTTCTACGACGAGTACCGGGGCGTGGTGATGTACTTGCGCGTGGTGGACGGCCGGGTCGAGCGGGGACAGAGGATAAGGATGCTGAGCACGGGGCGTGACTACGAGGCGGCGGGGCTCGGCATATTCCGCCCGGCCATGGCCGAGCAAGAGTCGCTGAGCTGCGGGGAGGTCGGATACCTGACGGCGGGCATCAAGAACATCCGCGACGTGACGATCGGCGATACGATCACGCTGCACGAGAGCCCCGCCGCCCGGCCCCTGCCGGGCTACCGCGAACCGAAACCCATGGTCTACTGCGGGCTCTTCCCGCAGGACAACGCCGATCTGCCCACGCTGCGTTCGGCGCTCGAGAAGCTGTCGCTGAACGATTCTTCCTTCGTCTACGAGATGGAGACCTCGGAGGCGCTGGGGTTCGGTTTTCGGTGCGGGTTCCTGGGGCTGCTCCACATGGAGATAGTCCAGGAGCGGCTGGAGCGCGAGAACGACATCCCGATCATCCAGACTGCCCCCAACGTGACCTACGAGGTGGTCAATCGTGCCGGAGAGACGGTCACGGTTGACCGTCCGGCGCGCATGCCGCCTCCGGAGGAGATCGTCGAGGTCAAGGAGCCGTGGGTGCGCATGAGCATCATCCTGCCGGCGCAGCACATAGGCAGCGTCATCAAGCTGGTCGAGGGGCGCCGGGGGCAGCACGGCAGGACGGAGTTCTTCAGCGATCAGCGGGCCATGCTCCTCTACGAGATGCCGCTGGCTGAGGTGGTCTATGACTTCTTCGACTGGCTCAAATCGCTGACCCGCGGTTATGGTACAATGGACTACGAGGTGCTGGGCTATCGGGCCAGTGACATGGTGAAGGTGGACATACTGGTCAACAAGAAGCCGGTGGACGCGCTGTCGATCATCTGCCACCGCAGCGAGGCGGAGCGGCGGGGCAGGGCGATCGTGCGCCTGCTGCGCAAGGAGATAGACCGTCACCTCTTTCCGATCCCGATCCAGGCCGCCGTCGGCAGGCGGGTGATCGCGCGCGAGACCATCAGCCCGCTGCGCAAGGACGTGACCGCGAAGTGCTACGGCGGCGACATAACGCGCAAGAGGAAGCTGCTCGAACAGCAGAAGGCCGGCAAGAAGAAGATGAAGGCCGTCGGCAGCGTCTACATCCCCCAGCAGGCGTTCCTGGCCGTGCTGGAGGGCGAGCAGCCATGACGCCCCGCGGCCGCAGGGGACCTTCTTGAGAGGAGCGTGCGGGTTGGCCAGGCAGGAACACAGCCGCCATGTCAGGGGCAGCGCCTTCCGCGCCGGCCCCCCGAAGGAGCGGACGCCCCTGCGCGACCACCTGGAGTACTTCGCCGCGCTCGTCCTCATCGTTCTCCTGCTTCGGCAGGTGGGGGCCGAGGCCTTCCGCATACGGCACGGCAGCATGGCGCCCACGCTGGTGGGCGTCCACAAGGAGATCAGGTGTCCCAACTGCGGATGGTCGTTCAACGTGGGACGCCGCAAGGTCGGCTACAAGGGCGAAGTGGAATGCTCGAACTGCCGTTACCACTGGCCCGCCGCGTCCACTTACGACGACGGCGGCTCTGCCCTGGTGTTCAAGTGGCCCGAGTGGCTCTGGCACTCGGCCAGGGGTTGGGGCGGCGGGCGAGTGGAGGGCACCGAGGCCGCCAACCGCGTGTCCCGCGGGGCCAGCCGCATATTCGTCAACAAGTTCCTCTACCGGCTCAGGAAGCCGCGCCGCTGGGA
>JAUVVP010000113.1 GCA_030604585.1 Planctomycetota bacterium
CGCAGGCAGCGCTGCCAGTGCCATTCCTCCAGGGTCGGGCAGCGCGTGCCGATGGTTGAGTCCACCTGGCCGCCTTTGCGGCTGAGCGCCCGCTCGTAACTGACGCCCTCGGGCAGGAAGCGGCTGCGGAACGGCTCGGGCGGATGGTAGACGTCATGGGGCTGGCAACTGTTCAGGTACATGAAGAACGGTTTGCCGCCGTTGCCGAGCACGTTCTTTTCGATCCAGCGCTTGGCGACGCCGACCAGCCGGAGCGAACCGGTGTCGTCGCCCAGAGACTCGTCGTGCACGAACTCCGCGTCCACCTCGTCGTCCTTGCCGTACTGGTGGTATTCCTCGAAGCCGGGCCCCGGGTTCCACCGGTCCCTGTTGTCGAGGCACCAGTGATTGTTGTGGAAGGCGACCGAGCGGCAGCCGTTGCGCGTGAGCACTTCGGGCAGGCTCGGCAGCCCGGGCTCGAGTCCTTCGTGCTGCGCGCCGGCGCCGTGCCCGGACTCGTAGCGTCCCGTGAAAAGCGAAGCGTGCACGGGCAGCGTCCAGGGCGCCGTTACGAAGTGCTGCTCGAACAGCGTGCCCTCCTTCGCAATCTTCTCGATATTCGGCGTGGTCCGCCGACGGTAGCCGTGGGCCGACATGTTGTTCACGCCCTGCGTGTCCATCATGAAGATGATGATGTTGGGACGCCGCGCGCGTTTTGCTGCCCTTTTCTTGACCTCAGCCATTCTGCCCGCTCCCTGCCCGATGCTCGCGTTGCGCTCCCGCCGGAGGGGCGTAAAGGTGGTGTCCCGCCCGAGCGTTCCCGTTCAAGAGACCTGACGCGTCCGCGTTGGGCAACCATCCTACAGCAGGACGTAGGCCCGTCAAGCGGAAGGCGGCCGCGCGGTCGCTCAGAGCCCCGTCCCGTGACCTTGACAGGCCGAGAGGAGGACATTATAGTCTCTGCCTCCGGGTGGGGTGTTCCTTTGGGAATCCTGTTGTTCGCGCGTGCGGCCGGCATGCGCCATCACCGCCCCGAGACATTGCCTGTGGATTAAGGTGCGCACGATCTCAAAGCACAGAGAAAGGAGTGGCGAGGCATGGCTATCAGAGTCGGGATTAACGGGTTTGGCCGGATAGGGCGCCTGGTCTTCCGCGTCATGGCCCATCGCGACAACTTCGAGGTCGCAGCGATTAACGACCTGGCGGACGCCGACACTCTGGCCTACTTGCTCAAATACGACAGCGTCCACGGTCGCTACGCCGGCGAGGTTAGGGCGGAGGGCGAGGACCTGATAGTGGACGGCAGGACCATCCCCGTTCTGACGGTGCGGGACCCGAAGGAACTCCCGTGGGGCGAGACGGACGTGTATTTCGTCGTCGAGTCCACGGGCGTGTTCCGCACTCGCTCGGGCGAGAAGGGCGGCTACGGCGACCACCTCGAGGCGGGCGCGCAGAAGGTGCTGCTGACCGTGCCGGCCAAGGACGAAGTGGACGCCACCGTCGTGCTGGGCGTCAACGACGAGGTCCTCAAGCCCGAGCACCAGTGCATCTCCAACGCCTCCTGCACCACCAACTGCCTCGGGCCGATAACCAAGGTGCTCCACGACAACTTCACGATCGCGCACGCCCTGATGACCACGTGCCACGGCTACACCAACGACCAGGTCACCTGCGACCAGATTCACAAGACGCTTGCGCGCGGGCGGGCGGCCGCCGTCAACATCATCCCCACCACCACCGGCGCCGCCAAGGCCATCGGCAAGGCCATCCCCGCTCTGGGCGGCAAACTGAACGGCATGGCGATGCGCGTGCCGGTGGCGGACGGCTCCGTGGTTGACCTGGTGGCCGAGTGCGAGAAAGAATCCACCGTCGAGGCCGTCAACGCCGCACTGAAGGAAGCCGCCGAAGGCGCGATGAAGGGCATCCTGAAGTATGTCGAAGACCCCATCGTCAGCAGCGACTGCATCGGCGATCCGCATAGCTGCATCGTGGACGCCACCAGCACCATGGTGATTGGCGACCACATGGTGAAGGTCGTTGCCTTCTACGACAACGAGTGGGGCTACTCCAACCGCGTCGTTGACCTGATGGAGATGGCCGCGAGCCTGTAGCCACGCCGCACCGCGCACAGCCGTGCGGGAGGGCTGAGTTGAGAACGATTCGCGATCTCGAGGGGCAACTGGCCGGCAAACGCCTCCTGATGAGGGTGGACTTCAACCTGCCTCTGGATAAGGCGACCGGTGAGATCAGCAACGACCTGCGCATCCGCATGGCCCTGCCCACCATCCGGTTCGCCAGGGAGCAGGGCGCCAGGGTCATCCTGATGAGCCACCTGGGGCGGCCGAAAGGGAAGCGCGACGAGAAGCTCAGCCTGAAGAAGGTGGCCGACCGGCTGGGCGAGCTGCTCGGCGCGGAGGTCGCGTTCGCGCCCGACTGCATCGGCCCGCAGGCCGCGAGCGCCGTGGCGGGCCTGGGCGACGGCGACGTGCTGATGCTGGAGAACACCCGGTTCCACGCCGGCGATGAGGCCAATGCCCCCGAGATGTCAGCGGCGCTTGCCGCCCTGGCGGACCTCTACGTCAACGATGCCTTCGGCACGGCCCACCGCGCCCACGCCTCCACGGCCGGCGTGGCCGGCTGCCTGCCCTCGGCCGCCGGGTTCCTCATCGAGAAGGAGGTCCAGTACCTGTCCCGGGCCACCAGCAACCCGGACCACCCGTACGTGGCTGTCATGGGCGGGGCCAAGGTGTCCGACAAGATCAAGGTCATTCGCAACCTGCTGGGCAAGGTGGACTGCATGCTCATCGGCGGGGCGATGGCCTACACGTTCCTGAAGCAGCAGGGCGTCGGCGTCGGCAACTCGCTGGTCGAGGAGGACCGGCTGGACGTGGCGGCCGAACTGCTGGCCGAGGCCGGGGACAAGATCCTGCTGCCCCTCGACCACGTCTGCGCGCGTCAGATCGAGCCCGAGGCCGAATCGGCTACCTTCGATGACGAGGTCCCCGACGGGTGGATCGGGCTGGACATCGGCCCGCGGACGACGGCGCTCTTCGAGGAGAAGATCAGGGGCGCGGCGCTGGTGACCTGGAACGGACCGCTGGGATACTTCGAGATCGAGAAGTTCGGCGCCGGCACCGAGGCCGTCGCCAGGGCCATGGCCGACTGCGGCGCCACGACCATCGTCGGAGGGGGCGAGACCGCCGAGGCGGTCGAGGAGCTCGGCCTTCAGGACAGAATCAGCCACATCTCCACGGGCGGCGGGGCCTCGCTGGAGTTCCTGGCCGGTGAGGAGCTGCCGGGCATCGCGGCGTTGCAGTGAGGGTACGGCGTGCCCTGGCGTCTTGCCGCGGAGGGCGCCGAGGACGCTGAGAACGGCGATGGAAGGCAGACATTCGGGCCTCCGGCCCGATCCTCAGGCTGGAGGGCCTGAGCCACACATGCTCGGTCCGCCGAGCATGAGCAGGAGAATGGAGGGGAGGCAACGTGCCGCTGAAGATCGCGCCTTCCATGGTCGAGTCCGATCTGGCCAACCTGGCAGCAGCAGTTGCCGAGATCGAGGAGGCCGGCGTGGAGATGCTCCACGTGGACGTGGCCGACGGCCACTTCGTGCCGAACATCATGTGCGGCCCCTACCTTGCCGCCGCCATTGCCAGGTGCGCCACAGTCCCCATCAGCACCCACCTGATGATGACCGATCCGCTGCGCTATGCCCCCGCGTTTGCCGAGGCGGGCGCCGACGTCATCCTCTTTCACGTCGAGGCGGTGGACGACCTGGCGGGCGCCATTCGCGCCGTCAGGGAACTGGGCGTACAGGTGGGGGTGGCCATGAAGCCGGACACGCCTCCCGAGAGCGTCCAGGCAGCCGCAGGCGAACTGGACTGCTTGATGGCCATGACGGTGCAGCCGGGCTTCAGCGGGCAGGGGTTCATGGAGTCCGGCTGCCGCAAGATTCCGGTATTGCGCCAGAGGTTCGGATCGGATATAGATATCTACGTTGACGGCGGGATCGGCCCGGAAACGGTGGAGGTGGCGGTGCGATAGGGCGCCAACGTGCTGGTGGCCGGCTACGCCATATTCCACGCGGACGTGTCGCCCGGTCAGGCTGTCCGGCGGCTCAAGCAGGCGGCACTGACGGCCCAAGCGGCCCGGTGAGGACATGCTGCGATTCGGCAAGCGAAAGAAGCAGGTCCCCGACGGGCTCTTCGTCAAGTGCGACGGCTGCGGGACGCTCGTCTACCGCAAGAACGTCGAGGCGCTGCTCCAGGTCTGCCCGGAGTGCAACTACCACTTCCGCATCGGCGCCTGGGACCGCGTCAGGCTCCACACCGACGAGGGCAGCTTCGAGGAGATTGACAGGAGCCTGGCATCCTGCGACCCGCTGGAGTTCGTCGCGGCGAAGGCTTACAAAGATCAGCTCAAGAAGTATGCCGAAACCACCGGCCTGACGGAGGCCATCATCTGCGGCACGTGCCGCATCGAGGAACGCCCGGCGGTCTTTGCCGCCATGGACTTCAGGTTCTCCGGGGGCAGCATGGGCAGCGTCGTGGGGGAGAAGCTGACCCGTGCGATCGAGCTGGCCACCGAGAAGGACCTGCCCCTGGTGACGGTGGCCGCCTCGGGAGGGGCTCGCATGCAGGAGAGCGCGCTGTCGCTGATGCAGATGGCCAAGACCTGCGCGGCCCTGAACCGGCTGGACAAGGCCGGCGGCCCGTACATCAGCGTCGTGACCCACATGACAACCGGCGGCGTGACGGCGAGCTGGGCGTCCATGGGGGACGTGATAATCGCCGAGCCGGGCGCGATGATCGGCTTCACCGGCCGGCGGGTCATGGAGCAGACCATCAAGCAGGAGCTGCCTCCCGAGTTCCAGACCGCCGAGTTCCAGCTCGAGCACGGCTTCCTCGACATGATCGTCGAGCGCAAGGAGATCAAGCCCACCGTCGCCCGTCTCATTGACTACCTGACGTGACCTTCGGGGCAGGCGGCGCGCCGAACTGCCCGCCTTCGTGTCCCACGGCTGGCCGTGCGCCGATCCCCCGTTTTCATGTGCCACGGCTGGCTTGTCCAGCCGTGCCCGGCGTGGTTTGTCCAGCCGTGCTCGGCGTGGCCGGGAATCAAGGCTCTTGTGCAAGACATAAGGCGTGCGGCCTGAGACTTGAGGTGGGGCACCTTTCGTTGGTCTCGGCCGTCGTTGTTGCTCATGCCTCAGGCCTGCCGTTCGCCGTCATGTGCCACGGCTGGCTTGTCCAGCCGTGCCCGGCGTGCTATTGCGGGTCTCGGCCGTCGTTGTTGCTCATGCCTCAGGCCTGCCGTTCGCCGTCATGTGCCACGGCTGGCTTGTCCAGCCGTGCCCGGCGTGGTTTGTCCAGCCGTGCCCTGCGTGCTATTTGCTCGTCTCGGCCCACTTCTTGATCTTGCCGATCAGGGCGTCCCTGGCTTCCAGGTCGCCCTTCTCGGACATGTTGTCTTCCCAGTCCAAGACTGCGGCAATCGCCTGCGCCGCGGCGCCGAGCCGCTCTATCGCTTCACTTCGTAGTAGTAGGTCGTGTAAGTCCCGTCGATGTGGAAAGAGCCGTCGGCGTTGGGCTTCACCCGCCGGCCGGTCGGCACCCCGTAGACGTCGAGCACGTTCACCTCCCGCGGCGGGGCCCCGCGCAGCCGGATGGTGGCCTGCACGGGCTCCATCAGCAGGGGCAACCCGCCCATCTTCAGTAGCTCCGCGCCGCCCTCGCTGTACTCGGCGCCCATCTGCATGTCCCGCGCCATGGCGGTGATGAGTATGTGCTCCGACTCGGACAGCGCCCGATCATCGAGCGGCGTGAAGATGAGCGAGACGAACGCCGTACCCAGTTGCAGCGTCGCGCCGGGCAGCTCGATGGGCCGTCCGGCCGCCCGGCCCACGACGGCCTGGGTCTTCGGCACATGCAGGATCACCAGCCCCCGTCCATAGTCCCAGGTGAGTTCCCCCGTCATGGAGCGCACTACTTTGCGCGAGCGGTCCCAGTACCGGTCCACGTCCACGCGTTGGCTGCGGCCGCCGTCGAAACTGACCGTCACCCGGCCGACGGCCAGCAGCTCCCGCGGCGTGGCCAGTTCGCCCTTCAACTCTTTGACGTCGTAGCCCCCTGCGGTGAAGTCCTGGCTCAGCGGGTCGATGCCCTGGAACAGGTCGTCCGCCGCCAGCCGCCGGGCGGCGGCTGCCGGCGCCGTCTTGATGTGGCCCTTGTAGAGGGCGAACGCCAGCGCGGGGAACTGGCCGATGTAGTGCGGCGTGTCGGTGGCAAAGCCTCGCTGGCTCGGCCAGCCGTTGCCGAGACGACTGCGTGAATTCAGGAAGTGGTAGGAGGCGTCCCAGCCCTGGAGCCCCATCGCGTAGAACGCCATCAGCGGTGCGGCCTCCAGCTTCCATTGGTTCGGAGGGCTGGAGGTCCACTCCGTCATGCTGAACGCGCGGTCCTCGACCTGGTACATGCCGGAGGCAAGCATCCCGCCCCCCGGCTGGTCCAACTGGCTGCGGTTCCGCACGCGGCCGACGGCCAGCAGCTCCCGCGGCGTGGCCAGTTCGCCCTTCAA
>JAUVVP010000401.1 GCA_030604585.1 Planctomycetota bacterium
CCTTCGTGCAGTTCGTCAAGCATGATGGCCTTCGACCGTCACTGGCCGAAGGTCGGTGAAGTCTAAGCGTTGGCCCGTGTAGAGTCGAAGCGCCGCCCGCGCCTCGGAACTGCGCAGGGCCATGGCCCGGGGTTCAGAACAGTGGCACGGTGCCACCGGTCGCAACGCTAATGAGGGCCGAGACACCGTTGAGAAACGACTCGGCAATGATGAATGCGATGAAGAAGGTGCGGGCGTCCCGGAGCATGTGTCCGCCCGAGAACTTCATGATACTCACCTTGGTCAACCACCCGAGCAGGAAGGGGAGCCAGAGCCGGTGCGAGTGCCAACTGCTGCACGTCAGCAGGCCGATGGGATGGATCGGCCACCAGTAGAATCGTGTGCGCATGAACATGACGGCCGCGGTGAGCGCCGCCCCCAGTGCGGTGGAACCCCAGTAGAACTGGGCCGACTGGCTCGGCTGCGTGATGATGCGCTGCGCGTGGTCGAACACCGTTATCGGCACCTGCTTGGCGGCCCAGACGAACGAGAAGTTCAGGGCGCCCATGCTGTAGGCCTGTGTCAACACCATGTAGCTGGTGGCCACGAGTGCGACGAGGATCGACGCCATCAGCGCGGGAAGGAACAGCCTGCGACGCCGCCTGAAGACCGATGAGATCCTGAAGGCGTCCATCGCGACCGGCGCGAGCATGATGGTGGCGCCGCCGAGGAAGATGTCGACCGTGCTCGTCATCACGGCGCCAGGAGGACTGAGCCGACCCGTGAGGCCGTGCAGCGTGTCCGTCACCGACCACGATATGCGGGTGACGTAGACGCCGCCCTGAGCCACCACGCGCGCGTAGGTGACGTACCAGCAGAACACGAGGGCCATGGCCGCCACCGCCATCGGCAGCGCCATGCCGTAGTACCAGTACCAGGCGGCGCAGCCGGCCATCGACAGGACGAAGCCCCAGAACGCCGCACGGTACCCCACAGGCTCCTCGGCGTCCTCCCGTGAGCGCGACAGGCCCAGCGCCTTCGTGACTACGGCCTTCAGGTGGCGGCGCGCGATGTAGAGCATCCCCGCCACGAGGGCCAGCGTGCTGCCCAACTGCTGCGAGCGGATGAACGGCGACCAACTGCCGCCGGCCGTGGCGGGCAGCGCCAGCCACTGCCCCACCTGAAGCTGGCAGCGGGTGAAGAGGTAGAAGAACCACACGCTGAACGAGACGTCAGCCGGCACCAGGTAGGCGAAGCCGATGGCGATGTACCACAGATCGGAATCCTGGAAGCTCATGCCTTCGAGCGGCGTCCCGCTGAACACCTGCGCCAGCGGCACGTTGACCACCCACCCGCCGTCCGCACCGAACATCAGCGGCAACGCCCTCAGGAATCGAAAGGCCGCACTGAAGGCCAGACCCGCCAGGAACGCCCTGTCGGCGAAAGCGGGCGGCAAGACGGACTTCCCGCCGGCACTCTCGTCGGTAAGTTCGAGTGGGATCCGGGCGAGGGGGAACGTCAGGCGTTCGACCTCGACCCACTGCCGTCTGAGGATTGCGCAGCCGAAGAAGACGGCCGCATACATCATCACCAGGAAGACGGCCCAGTGAGCCAGCGGCGGGACCCAGACCTTCCACGGCACGCGGCCGGTCTCCGACCCCTGGAAGTACTGCAGGGCGGCTGTGGACTTGGGGTCCTTGCTGAGCACCAGGTCCGCCGGCGCAGCGGTCAGGGCGCCGTCGTCCTCCCAGGCGAGGTCGGCGCGCCGGGCCATGTAGGGGCCGCCCGCCACCACGCCGTACCAGAACGACCCGAGCCCCTCGTTGGGAATGGCGCAGGCGACCAGCGCCATGCACCAGACCAGCATCAGCTCCGGCTGCGTGAGCGCCCACGCGCGCCGGGCCAGCTTGATGAGGGTGTTCAGGCCAACCGCGACGACCACCAGCACCAGGACGGCCCCGCCGGGGAAGCACGAGTTGGTGAAGAACCCGTAGCCCTTCGCGACGGAGTAGGCCTCCAGTAGGCAGATGCCCACGGCGGCCAGCAGCCCGATGATGAAGGCCCGCCACGTCACATTGATCTCCTCCGGGTTAGGTGCTCGCCGGCACAGTTCGCGTGCCGGGCACGGCGGCGCCCACAGTCGGCAGCCCGCGAGGCACCCGGCATTAAGACCTGCCGTACCCAGCGACGGCACATCCGCAGCGCGCATGGCCTCTGCGCAGCGTCGGCGCAAGAAGACCATCAGGCCGGGTACGGAAGCCGACGAGGCGAACGCGATCACCGATGTTCCACTGCCGCAGTGTAACGTGCCCCCATCCGTGGTGCCACTCTCTGCGTTGGTCTTCTTCCAGCCAGCAGGGACAGACGGAGGGAACCGAAGCCAGGCCCTGCTGGCTGCCCCGCTTCCGTCGCGGGGACCCGTACCCAAGGGCAGTGTGCGGCCTCACACAACTGTAATCATACCTCCAAGGCCCCATCCGTATCTTCGTCTCCATGGGCGTACCGAGGATCTCCCTGTCGAGTAACTGGTCCATGGATGGGCTCGCCAAAGGGTTGTCGGCGGGCCTGCTCCCCGTGCCCCTGTTCCGACCCAAGCGTCGCCCGAGGCCGGCAACCGTCCAGCCCCAGTTCCGGCAGCAACTCCATCGCCCCCGCAACGTCGAACTGGCTGGGATCCGTGTAGACGTTCTCGCCCCGGCGAGCAAGCATGGTCAGGTCGGGGAAGGGGTGCCGCACGGGCTGCCTGGACTGTGTGAGGTCATGCAGCTGCGGCCCCAGTTGTGCAGCCCCCCGTGTGCTCCCAAGCTGACGCGCTGCCACTACCATCTGAGGAACTTGACTTGGGTGTCCACTGCCGGCGCTGGTTGGCCCTGGGTATTCGGTGCATGTCCACCAAAGGACGCTCCGAGCTTCCCCTCCGTGGCCCGCACGTACGCTCTGCGAGGACAAGCACACCCTGTACGTACTATGGGGGCATTCAGAGGCACGTGCGCTCAGATCGGCTCTCCGTACGTCTGAGAGCGACGCCACGCCGACACCAGATCGACGCGGGGGGCTTGATGGCCTGAGTCACAGCTGCTAAGGTAGCGATCCGCGTTGGCAGTTGGTTCCTTCACGCTATCCTGGTCTGCGACGGGCTGTTCCTGACTGCGTCCAGGGATGTAGGCTAGATGCCGAC
>JAUVVP010000223.1 GCA_030604585.1 Planctomycetota bacterium
GACCGCGACCTGCCGGTTGCCTACTCGGCCCGTTGAGCGCGTCCCGTCATCGGGACGAACCGCACCGCCAGGACGCTGCGGGCGCGGACCCGGCCGTCCTCATCCTTGCTGACGACTACCAGGTGCTGCGTCTCGTAAACGCCGCCGACCGGGATGACCATCTTGCCCCCGGCCTTGAGCTGCTTGACCAGCGGAGGGGGCACGTGGCCGGCCGCCGCCGTGACGATTATGGCGTCGAAGGGCGCATGCTCCTCCCAGCCGTAATAGCCGTCCGCCCGCTTGGTCTGGACGGTCCTGTAGCCGAGCCTGTCGAACCGCTCGGCGGCCTGCCGCGCCAGCGTGCGGATGATCTCGATGATGTAGACGTAGGGCGTCAACTCCGACAGGACAGCGGCCTGGTAGGCGCTGCCGGTGCCGATCTCCAGCACCTTGTCGCCCGCCTCCACGTCGAGCAGATCGGTCATGAAGGCCACGATGTAGGGCTGGGAGATGGTCTGCCCTTGGCCGATGGGCAGTGGCCGGTCCGCGTGGGCGTACTTGCGCTGATCGTCGGGCACGAAGAGGTGCCGGGGGACCTGGCGCATCGCTTCCAGCACGTCCTCGTCTTTGATGCCGCGCCGCACCATCTGGGTGCGCACCATGGCGAGGCGCTCCTCCTTGCGTGCCCCAAAGCGGGGGCGATCCCATTCGAGCGGCTCTTGCTCGGGCTCCCCCTCTGCCGGGAGCGGGCGCGGTGGCGTGGCGGCATTGACCTCCGTGTCCACCTCCACGGCAGCCGCTTCACCTTCGTCTTCCGCGGCGGTGCTCGCCCGCTGGGTGGGCATCTGCGCCAGGGCGAGAACCACCACCAGTGCCACTCCAAGGCCGACGAGCGCTCCCCCGCCCGTGAACAACCATCCGATAGTCCTGCGCTGCACGGTCCTACCCCCCTGCCGGACGCCTCCTCAACGCCCTGATGTTAACAGAGCGCCCGGCAATGGTCAACGCAGCCCGTCACTTGCCTCGCCTAACTGCCGTCCCGTTCGCTCAGGTGCACGAACAGGAGCGTTCCGCCGACCACTCCCACCGGCAGGAACACGGCGCCCACGAAGGGCACCATCAGGCCCACCAGCAGCGGCAGGCCGAGCCCGAGGAGTTCCCAGCCATGGCGCCGGGCGAACCGCACCCTCGCCCTCAGGCTCATCCGCCGCCGCCCCATCGGATAATCGAGGAACTCCAGCGCCAGCAGAACCGCCGAACCCAGCAGCGCCAGGACCGTCGTGACCGGCACGAACAGAAAGGCAAGCAGCAAGATGCACAACTGCACAAGCAGCATCCCAATGGCGAACCCGATGCCCCGGACGACGTCCACCAGCATGTTGCGGACCCCGAAGGGCTCCTCTTCGACGCCTCCGGTGATCTTCCGCTCGACCGCTGCCGACAGCCATTCGTAGAGCGGCCCGGCGACTGCGAAGCAGGCCAACGTGTAAGTGAACACCGCGAGGACCAGGAACGCGAGCGGAAGCGAAACCATCAGCGCCACGCGGATGACGGCCCGCCACCACGTCCCGGGTTCAATGACAAGGCCCGCCACGTCGTCCGCCAGCGCTATGACGCCGAAGAAGAAGGCGACGTAGATGGCCAGACACACGAGGAAGGGCACGACCGATAGGACGAACATCCGCCGGCTGCCGAGCAAAAGGGGCAGCGCGCGAAACGCGCAGGCCAACCCCCTGAGGAACCTGACGACGAAGAATGGCTGCGCTTTGCGCTCATGCATGGCGGCATCCCCGACGGAAGGCCAGCAGTCCAGCGCGACCTGCACGCTATACTATTATGGCGACCCATCGAGAAGCAATGAGCCCCGAAGTAGAGGGTGGCCATGCCGCTGCAATCACGGCTCCTGGCCCGTTAAGCAGCGGACCTTGTGTTCCGGCACCCCCGGCGAGACGCCGGGGGCTACCCGGTACGGGTAGCCCTACCCGTACCGGGTAGGCGGGGCGTCTCGCCCCGCTCTTCGCGAATGGAGTGGCGAGGGGAAACGCAATGCTCCCAGTTCAACAGTCCACCAGGGAGCCCCTCTGCGACCGCGGTCCGGCGGCAAAGGTCTGTTTGATGCGCGTCGACCACGGATTACAATATGGGATGTGGCAGGTTGGCGTACGACCGGGGCCTTATGGAAACCAAGTCTGGGAGGGCGCTGCTATGAGGTCGTCACGGCGCAGGTTCCTGAAGCTCGCCTGTTGTCTGGGAGGCGGAGCAGCTCTCGGCGGGTGGCTTGCTTTCCGCAGGCGTCTTGGGTTTGGCGAGTCCAGGGTGGCTGCCCTGAGTCGGCCGCGGGCCCAGAGCCGCCCTGGGGAGGGGCCCGCGGGGGCCGCGGAAGAGCAACTCCTCACCGAAGCCATGCACTACGAGCAGCTTTCGGGCGGAGATGTGCGGTGCGGCCTCTGCTTCCGTGGATGCATCATAAGGGACGGCGGACGCGGGTTCTGCGAGAACCGGGAGAACCGGGCCGGCACGCTCTACACACTGGTGTTCAACCGGCCGTGCGCCGTGCAGCTCGACCCCATCGAGAAGGAGCCCCTCCACCATTTCCTGCCCGGCACGAAGATCCTCTGCCTCTCCACCGCATCCTGCAACTACCGATGCCGGTTCTGCCAGAACTGGCACATCTCCTACAGCGCTCCCGAAGAGGTCATCGCCGACGAGCTGAGCGCATCGGAGGCCGTGGGGCTCGCCAGGAAGTATGACTGCCCGACGATCTCCCATACCTACGGCGAGCCGACCGTTCACTACGAATACCTCCTCGCCGTAGCTCAGGAGGCCGGCAAGGAGGGGCTCCGCTTCATCTACCACACGAATCTCGGCATCAGGCCCGAGCCGCTGAAGGAGATCCTCCCCTTGCTCAGCGCCCTGTCCATTGACCTTAAGGGCTTCACTCAGGACTACTACGAGCGCATGTGCCATGCAAGTCTGGACCGGGTGCTTGAGAATCTGAAGATCGTGCGCAGTGCGGGGCTGCACTTCGAACTGGTGAACCTGGTCCTGCCGACGCAGAACGACGATCCCGAGCAGGTCGAGAGCATGTGCACCTGGATCAGGGACGTCCTGGGCGCCGACACGCCCCTTCACTTCTCGCGTTTCTCGCCCACGCACAGGTTCAGAGAGCTCCCACCGACGCCGGTCAGGACGCTGGAGCGCTGTCATGGCATCGCACGGAAGGCGGGCCTGAGCTTCGTCTCCATCGGCAACGTGCCCGGCCATAAGGCCAATTCCACCTATTGTCCGGATTGCGGAGAGCGGCTGATCCATCGCGAGCACTTCGCCGTCCTGGCGAACCACGTTCAGAAGGGACGCTGTCCGCACTGCGGGCGGGACATCCCTGGCGTGTGGAGTTGAGAATGGGGATGGGGCGGCGAGTCAGCGCCGGACTCGCCGTGGGAGGCGCCTGCGCGGTCTCGGGCCAGATAATACTGTTGCGCGAACTGCTGGTCGCCTTCCACGGCAACGAACTCTCCCTTGGCGTTATTCTGGCAAGCTGGCTTCTGTGGGGGGCGGCCGGCAGTTGGCTTGTCGGCAGTCGTGCCCACCGGTTCCGAAGCCCTCTGCTGGTTCTTGTGATCGTGCTGGCGCTGGCCTCGTTGCTTCTTCCTGTCACCGTGTTCGCCAGCGCGTGTGTGAAGAGGGCAATCGGAGCATCTCCGGTCGAGACCCTGGGCTTCTTCGAGTTCCTGCCGGCCGTGCTGGTCTTGTTGGCGCCTCTGTGCTTCGTCCTGGGGAGCCTCTTTGCGACCGGCGCGCACATACTGGACAAGTTGGCGCCGGCGCGCAACGAGGTCAGTCGCGCTTATCTGCTCGAGAGCGCGGGGGCCGGGCTGGGGGGTCTGGTCATCTCTCTGCTTGTGCTTCCCTACCTGGAGCCGCTGGCCCTTTCCTTCGCCCTGGGCGCCGTTCTCCTTCTTGTGAGCTTCCTACTGGCCGGCGGGATTTCCTCCCGACGGCTGCGGGTGATTGCGCGCGTTTGCATCCTTGTCCTGATAGTGGTCTTTGCCGCCGGGGCAGCTCACCCGCAACCGGACAAGCTTCGCCGCCGCATTCAGTGGGACGGGTTCCAGCTCCTGGAAGCCGGAAACTCCCTTCTGGGGAGCCTCGCAGCCGTAGATATGGAGGGACAGGTCAGCCTCTACGAGAACGGTCTGCTCGTCGCCACCTCCGGCTACGGGATGCATGCCGAAGAGCTGGTTCATCTGGGCATGGTTCAGCATCCGGACCCGAAGTGCGTTCTGCTCATCGGGGGCGGCCTGGGCGGCAGCCTGCGCGAGATCCTGAAGTACCCCATCGAGCACTGCGACTACATCGAGCTTGACCCCATGCTGCTCACCATTGGCCGGCGGCACTTGTCCCTTCAGGACCTCAGAGCCCTGGATGACCCGCGCGTCGTCATCCACCACGTAGATGGGCGTTACTTCGTCAAGAACGCGCCGAGAGAATATGACGTCGTTATGCTGGACCTTCCGGGGCCGCGTTCGGCGCAGCTTAACCGATTCTACTCGCTGGAGTTCTTCCAGGCGGTGGGCCGAATCCTGCGCAAAGACGGAATCCTGCTCTTCGGAGTCTCCTCCTCCGAGGTCTACCTCGCAGCGGAGCAGCGACTCCTGCTTGCCTCTCTGCGCAAGACCGCCCGCCTTGCCTTCCCGCAGGTGGCGCTCCTCCCTGGCGACATGTGTTACTTCGTACTCTCGAAGAGTCACACTCCCGTGACCGGTGCCGAAGCCATTCTCAGAAGGCTCGGCGAGGCGGGGATCGAAAGGAAGTACATCCGCGAGACGATGCTGCCCTTCCGCCTGACGCCGTGGCGCAAGGCGCAGTTGGAGCAGGCGTTAGGAGAGCAGGAGGGACGGGCAAGCATAAATGAGGATTTCCGGCCGGTCGGTTACCTGTACGACCTGGCGCAGTGGTCGGCGCAATTCCGCGGCCCCGTCCGACGCTGGCTTGGCAGGATCATCGCCGTC
>JAUVVP010000274.1 GCA_030604585.1 Planctomycetota bacterium
CGTGACGGCGACGGTCACGTGGCTGCTGGGGAACGCGGCTCCTCCCTCCGGCTCCACAAGCCTGTAGACGATGCGCATGATGTTGTAGAAGGGCCCGCTCCGCAGCGCCTCGGGCACCACCCTCGGCCCGACCGAAGCCAGCTTCCCCGTGAACGTGACGCCGATGTCCGCACCGTGTGGGCCCATCACCGGCAGGAAGATGTAGGTCAGATAGCAGACGTAGAAGACGAAGCTGACGACCGTAACGAACTGGAAGAACCGGTCCCTGTCCTTGAAGTAAAGCCCGAACCCCACGCCCGGGATCATGATGTAGTAGGAGAAGTAAGATGCGTAGAAGACCTCGCTCACCCAGAGGTGGGGCAGGTTCCGCATCATGGTCCTGCTGAGCTGGGCGCCGAAGAGCCGCTGCTCCCAGTCTATGACCAACCCGTCGAGATAGCCGTGATAGAAGAGCCCATCCAGCCTGTGCGTCTCGGTGTAGAGGAACGTGTAGAGGATGATCGGATAGAAGGCACGCAGCATCTGGATGAACCGGTTCTCGTGCCTGCGACTCAACCGGATCAGGACGTGCACCGCCACCATGACGGCCACGTGCACGGCGACGTAGAGCGGCCAGAGCGGCAACTCCTCGCCGTGGAAGAACAGGATGAGGACGGCGATCAGCCCCACGTAGCCCTGGGTCAGGTAATCAACGAGTCTGTAGCCGCGCATGCTCCCGAAGGATCTTGAGGCGGTCCCTTGAAGTGCATGGACCGACGAGGATAAGGAGCCATCGCCGCCCGGCCAACGCCCTACAGCCAGCGCTGCTCCGTGTACCACTTCAGGGTCAGCTTAATCCCCTCATCCAGTGACGTCCCGGCGACGAAGCCGAGGTCCTCGGCGGCGCGGTCGGTGGCGCAGACCCAGCCGGGCGCCCTGTACTCCGGGACCTTCTCCAGAGTCAGTATGCTCGGCCTGCCGGTCACCCTGGACCACAGATCGCGCAGCAGGCAGGCCGGATACAGCACGGCGGCCGGCACGGCAAAGCGCAGGGGTCTGGTGCCCATCGCTTCGGCCATCTTCGCGAGCAGCGCCCGCTGCGTCCAGGGCACGGGATGCGCCAGGTGGTATGTCTTCCCGTGGCTCGCGCTGTTGCCGATGCTCCTGAGCACGCCCTCGGCGACGTCGGCAGCGTAGATGAGGCTGAGGGCCTGCCGCCCGCCGCCGATGAGGGGCAGCAGCTTCCTCCGCGCCATCCTGAAGGCCAGGTAGAAGTCCCGGTCCCTGGGGCCGTAGACGGCCGACGGCCTGAGGATCGTGTAAGGAACCCGGCTCTGCCGCCGGACGTATTGCTCCCCCAGCATCTTGCTCTTCCCGTAGGTCGAGACCGGCCGCGGCGGGGCATCCTCCCTGGCCGGGGACTCGACCGAGCCCGGGCCTGAGACGGCGAGGCTCGATATGAGGATGAGCTGAGCGACCGAATCGGACAGGGCGTTGCAGGCCTCAACCACGCGTCGGGCGCCCTCGGCGTTGACGGCGTAGTACTCCTTCTTGCGGACGGCCTTCGTCTTGCCCGCACAGTGGATGATCACTTCGGCATCGCGGAACGCTTCGCGCAGGGACTCCGTTGAGTCCAGGGAACCGTAGCGGACGTCCACGCGCGGCAGGTGGGCTTCAATGAAGCGCGTGTCGCCGGTCCTGCGCAGCAGGATGGCGACGTCAGAGCCCGACTCGACCAGCCGGTCGAGGATGTGGCTGCCGATGAAGCCGTTCGCGCCGGTCAACAGGACTCTCACAGTTCTCTCTCAAAGATGCGATAGGTCTTGCTCCGGGCCGCGCCCATCCTGTCCATGGCCCGCCTCAGCAGCACGTTCTCCTCAAGAATCCACGAGAACTCCCCCCGGTAGTATCCCCGCTTCAGCCCGTTGAGAAAGGTGTGGTAGATGAGCAGCACGTCAATGCCCCTCTTCCTGTGCTCGCGCACAACGCCCATCGTCAGCACCCTGACGGCATCTATGCGGCGGCGGCCGGCCAGCAGGACCAGGAACCCGAACGGCAGGAGCCGACCCTTGACCTTCTTCAGGAGCGGATTGTAGTCCGGAAGCGCCACGGAGAAGCCAACGGGCTTGCCCTCTATCTCGGCGAGCAATGCCAGGGACGGCTCAACGACGTCCTTGAGTTCGTCCGCCATGTAGGCGAACTGCGCCTCCGTCATGGGAACGAAGCCCCAGTTCTGCGCCCAGGCCCGGTTGTAGACGCTGAAGGCCCTCTTGATGTCCTCCCGGAAGTCCCGCATGTCCATGGTTCGTATCGTGACCCCGGTCCGCCTCTCGACCTTGCTGGCGAAGCGCACCAGGTACTGCGGAATCTCATCCTTGCAGGTGTAGTGGTAGGCCAGCAAGTCCTTGGCCTTTACGTAGCCGAGCCGGCCCATGAAGTCCAGGTAGTAACGCTTCGTGTAGGGCATCATGATCGCGGGCAGCCGGTCGAAGCCGTCCGCCAGGAAGCCGCACTCCTGGTTCGTGGAGAAGTTGAGCGGCCCCCTGATGAGGGCCATGCCCCTCTGCCTCAACCGGTCCTCGGCGGCCCCGAGAAGCGCCCGGGCAACGTCCAGCTCGTTGACGCTCTCAAAGAAGCCGAAGAAGCCGGTCCTCTCATCCCAGAATTCATTGTGCCTGTGGTTGACGTGGGCGGTGATCCTGCCGACCGCGCGGCCCTCCTCATCGCGGGCGAGGAGGTAGTCCACGTCCGTGAACTCGAAGAGGGGGTTCTTCGCGCTGAAGAAGCGCTTCCGCTCGGCCAGCAGATGGGGGACGAAGCAGGGATCGTCCGCATACAAGGAGAGAGGAAACCCTATGAACTGCCGCATGTCCCTGCGGGATGCAACTTCCTCGACGATGACGCCCATCGGCAGCTCTTTCGCAACTCCTCGCCGCAGAGCCGGCGCAGAACGCAGAGGGGCGGCGGATTCATTGACGGCCCGCCGGAGGCCGCAGCGGCGCAGCTCAGATTATCTTCAGCTCCTGCCCCACCTTCTTCACCTTCTCCAGGGCGAAGGCTATCTGCTCCTCGGAGTGGGTGGCCATAAGGCTGATGCGCAGCACGGCCTCGTTGGGACCGACGGCGGGCGGGACAACGGGATTGACGAACACCCCCTCCTCTTCGAGCCGCTTGCACATCTTGAAGCAGGTGAACATGTCGCCGACGTGGATCGGCACGATCGGTGTCTCGCAGTTGCCCGTGTCGAATCCAAGCTCCCGCAGGCCCTTGGTCATCAGACCGGTGTTGTGCCAGAGCCTCTCGATTCTCTCCGGCTCGCGCCGCATGATGCGCATCGCGGTCAGTGCCGCAGCCGCATTGGCAGGTGAGATGCTGGCGCTGAAGACAAGGGGGCGCGAACGATGCTTCAGATAGTCTACGGTGGCGGCGTCGGAGGCGACGAAGCCTCCCAGTGAGGCCAGCGACTTGCTGAAGGTGCCCATTATCAGGTGGACCCGGTCGGTCACGCCGAAGTGCGCCGCGCTGCCTTCGCCACAGGGCCCGAGCACGCCGATGCCGTGGGCGTCGTCAACCAGCACGGCCGCCCGGTACTCGTCCGCCAGCTCAACGATGGCGGGCAGGTCGGCGATGTCCCCCCGCATGCTGAAGACGCCGTCAGTGGCCACCAGCTTCCCTGCCTCCGCCGGGCACTCCTTCAGCCGGGCCTCCAGCCCCTTCATGTCATTATGCCCGAACCGCGTGAACTCGCCGAAACAGAGCAGGCACCCGTCCACGATGCTGGCGTGGTCTTCGCGGTCGGTGATGACGTAGTCGTCCTTGCCGACAAGCGTACCGATTATGCCGAGGTTGGTCTGGAACCCGGTGGAGTACACCAGGGCGGCCTCCTTGTGAACCAGGTCGGCCAGTTCCGCCTCGAGCTCCAGGTGGATGTCCAGCGTGCCGTTCAGAAAGCGCGAACCGGCGCACCCCGAGCCGTATTTGTCGGTGGCGCGCTTGGCCGCTTCCTTCACCTCCGGGTGATTCGTCAGGCCCAGGTAGCTGTTGGAGCCGAGCATCACGACCTTCCTGCCGTCCAGCAGCACCTCGGTGTCCTGTGCGGAAGAGATGGGCCGGAAGTACGGATAGAGCCCCGAGGCCCTGATGCGCTCAACATCCTTGAACTGGCGCACTTTCCTGAACAACGGCACATTGTTGCCGCTTGAATCTCCCATGAGACGTTCCCGTTCCGGGCTGATCGCGTTTTCCAGAGCAATCAAATAACGTGCGCGAGGGCAAATGTCAAGTCATGACCGCCGCCGATTGCTTCAGGGGTGCCGGGGGACCCCGGCGAGGCGCGCAGAGGCCGCCCTATTCCGGGGCGGCGGATGGCACAAAAACCCTTGCGTTTGCCCTGCCCGTTATGTAACATTGAG
>JAUVVP010000094.1 GCA_030604585.1 Planctomycetota bacterium
CCGAGCCGGCGCCAGCAGTTCCGACGCCGGCCGCTCAGCCGTCCGGCGAGCAACAGGCGGAGCAGCAAGCCGTACGGCCGCAGCAGCCATCGCCGCCGGGCACTGGCGCTACCGACACATGACCTTGCCTCGCCCTTATCCCCTCAGGCGAGCTTAGAGCGGCAGGTCCGCCCACGGAGCAAGGTGCATCGCCCCTAATCGGCCTCCTTCCTGCGGCGGCGGCGGGCGTAGAGGCCGCCGAATCCAAGGCCCAGGAGCGCCAGGATGCAACTGGCCGGCTCCGGCGTCCCCACCGCATACTTCAGGTCGCCGGTCGTGGCGTCGCAGTAGCTGATGTGCGGGCGGCCACTGGCGTCCAGGGCCAGGGACGTGTACTCGCCCACGTCCTGCCAGCTGTTGACCGTAGAGACGTCCCAGCTCAGTTCTGCTCGGGCGGGGGCCGCAAGGCAGACCAGCAAGGTCAATACTATCACCATCAACTCGGGCAAGCGCTTCATTGCGTCACCTCCTGTCAGCAAGCGGTCTAGTCGCACCATAGCGTTCTGCTACGTTACGACCGGATACCGCGTGGGTATTACATCCCTGCCACCTCCGCTTGGCTACCCCTTTTCCCATGCAGGCAGCCTCACGCGGGACATCGTAATTGCGCGGCTGGGTGGATTGGCACTGGGAAGGCGGTCCGGCTCCCTCCCAGGGGGTGTGCGGCGAGTAGCACCGGCCGAGGGCTCCTGGCAAGGGCAGCGCACCCACAACCCTCATCCGCGCATCCGGCAGCCGCAACGCTTCGAAGGTCAGCGAATCGAGAGAGGCGCTGCCCAAAACGCCCGGCGACGGGGCACACTAAACGGACACAGAGCCGCTTCTAATATGCAAAATCTGTTCTGCAACGGCTCCATCCGGGTGCAATTCATTGGATGGCGTAAGGCGGTTATACGAAAGCGGTTACGACCCATGCGTCCACAGACCTGTACGTGACCGCCGCCTTGAGCCGGCAGGGCGTGTTGAAGACAGTGGACAATCGGCCGAATCGTGTTGTCGATTCTCAACACCGGGCAATCTGCCGCGCCTTCAGCTCCGCGCGGTCAGCCGGACGCCCGATCATGCGGTCCCAGATCGCCCAGACGGGCAAAGCAACGTGCCGGCCCCAAGGCGAATCCAATCCGCCCGAGCCCCAGGTACCACGGCCCGCAGGCCCCGACCCGCCGAGCGCTTTTGAACTCGCCGCCTGCGCCGTATAATGTAACCAGCCGATGGCACAGCGCTGAACCGACGGGAGGGCAGGGGCTATGGCGGAGTGCGTTTTCTGCGACATAATTGCGGGCAACATACCGGCGGCGAAACTGATCGAGACGGACAAGGTCCTCAGCTTCCTGGACATCAGTCCGGTCAATCCGGGCCATGCACTGGTGGTGCCGAAACGGCACGTGGCCAGTTTGCTGGACCTGACGCAGGATGAGCTGCACGTGGCGATCTTCATCGCCAAACGGGTGGCCGGCGCCGTGCTGGAGGCCACCGGCAGCGCAGCCTTCAACATCCTTCAGAACGATGGCCAGGCCGCCGGACAGCTCATAGACCACGTTCACTTCCACGTGATCCCCCGCAGCCCGGATGACGGATTCTCGTTCGGCTGGCGCCAGCTCAACTACGAGGAGGGGACGCTGCAATCCCTTCAGCGGGCGATCCAGCAGAACCTTTAGAGCCGGCCCGGGGGGCCGCCTCCGGCGAGTTCACACCATGCCCTTTGCACAGACCAGCGGTCCGCAGAACGCGCTTGCGACAGTGACGGCCCTTGCGCTCCTCTGCTGCGCGCCCCTTAGCGCAGCGGTGCAGGTCCGCGAGGAGCAGAGGGCCGGCCGCACCGTGTACGCCATCAGCAACAGCCACCTGCGCGCCGTGGTGGATCCGGCCGATGGCGGCTCGGTGAGCCTGTCGGACGCGGCGGGCCCGTCCGATGAGAGCTGGGCGACCGCGGTCCTGGTGAGCGACCGGTTCCAGGGGCGGCCGTGCGCTTACCGGATGGAGGACAGGACCCTGTCCGAGTCCGTGGTGGCGCTCACCTTGACCTGGAAGCACAGGTCGGGCTTTGAGGTCGAGAAGACGGTCTCGCTGCTTGAGGGGCAGCAGGTCGTGCGCGTCAACTACGGGATCGAGAACGGTTCGCACAGCAACGAACGCCTGCACCCGACCTTCCGCTTCGAGGCGAGCGGCGGCTCGCAGTGGGAAACGCGCGTGCGTCACGAGTCCGGCCTGGCACGGTCCTCCGGCAGCTCCCTGGCGCGAGAGGGCGGGCTGGTGCTCGACTACGTGAGCTGGTTCAGCGCTGCGGACCCGACCGGGCGGGGCTTTGCGACGCTCGCGAGCAACGGCGCCCTGGGCGAGCTGCTTCTGTGGGGTCCTCGTGCCACCGGGGCCATTGAGATGCAAGGGACAACCGTGCTGGTCCCGGCCGGGCGTTCCCTGACGGCGCAGTTCGTGCTCGCACCATTCCGGGACCTGGGGCCGCTGGTGAACGCGACGGAGCAGCTTCTGTGCTCGATGGACGTCGAGTGGGCCGGGCAGACGTCGCGCTTCAACCTGCGGATGATGCCGCTGAGCGACCTGGGCGCGGGCGTCACGTCCCTGCGGCTGGTCGGCGTCGAAGGCGCCCTTGCAGAGAGCATTGGGGGTAGCTCGGCCCGGCTCACGTGCGGCAAGGCGGTCGCATTCCCTTTCTACTGCCGGCTGCCCGAGCCCGGCACATACCGCACCGAACTGCTCGTGCCCGGACTCAAGCAGCCCGTGACGCTTGGCGAGTGCTCGCGGCATGAAGATGTGCTGCGTTTATCGCCGGTCGCCGAACCGCCCTTTGGGCAGATGACGTTCGGGGAGGTGGAGGGATGGCTGCCGGCCGAGCCGCCTGAGAACGGGGCGGGGACGCCTCCGACGGGGTTCTTCGGTGCGCGCGGGGAGCCGCTTGAGAGGCTGCGCGTTGACGTGGGGGTCGGCGAGATGGAGGCGCTCGTGATCGGGCTGCGTGCCGACGATACGGCCGGCTCGGCGGCCGAGGTGAGACTGACGGACCTGGTCACCGCTCGAGGGGCACGCAGGCTTCCGGCCTCGTCGGTGCAGTTGTTCCGCATTCTGGGTCCCCAGGGACGTGCCACGGCGAGCATCCCCGGGCTCGTGGTGCCCATAGGGGGACCGCCCTGGAAGTTCCGCAGGCTGGCCGGCATGCGTCTGCGCGTGCCGGAGGTGGGGCCGGGCTCGTACCTGGGCACAATCCAACTGGCCGGCCCCCGGCGCAGCGCGTCCATGCCCATGCAGGTAAGAGTCTGGCCCGTGCGGCGGCCCCGGCCCGGCCTGGTGAGGCTGCACGTAAACGACCTGCCCTGCAACGTGCTGGCCGACGTCAGCTCCTATGCACCGCCGTGGGAGAGCCTGCGTCAGCACGAGGTCAGCAACGCCACCGTGGAGGCCTACAGCCTCCTGCGTGCGGAGGGCGTGAAGGCGCGAACCGGCCCGGGCAGTTGGGTCCCATTGCGAGAATGGCTCAAGGGCCGAGACCAGGCGGCAGGGAAGGCAGGCCTGCCCGCGCTGGACTTCACAGCGACCAACGGGTGCCTCGAACGCATTTTGCTCAGCGGGATGACCGACCTGACCGTGTGCGGCGATGTTTCCCTCGACGGCCTGGCGGTTCCCGGTGCGCCGGCCGGGGAACGATCTGCCCTAACGGAGTGGTTCTGGCGCGAGTTCGCGACCCATCTGCGGACGAAGGGGTTCGGCAACCCGTACTTCATGGGCAGGGCGGCCTCCGGCGCAGCGGCCCTGGACGAGGAGTGGTTTGCCGCCGCGCGACTGCTGCGGGCTGCGGGATGGTCCGTCTGCGGACCGTACGAGCTGAGCGCCGCCAACGATGAGGTGCTCCAGCGCCTGGCTGCGCTGAGTCGTCTGCTGGTCTTCCGCTACGATGCGTCCGCCGACCTGGAAGCCATTCGCAAGATGCTCCCCGAAGGCACGGCAGTCGGCGTTTGGGTCTCGGGACTGCCCGCCAACTTCACGGCCCGACGAGCGCGGCAGTATGCACACGAGCTGGCCCGGGGCGGGGCCGACCTGATCGCGTTCGGCTCGGTCCTGCCGCCGCATGGGGCCAGCGGAGCCGGACCGGCCGGCGGGCGGGCACAGCCAATCGTGGGGACGGTGCGCGACCTCAACAGCCTTGCCTGGGAGGGCGTTCGAGACGGACTGGACGAGGTGAACTACCTGCGGATGCTCGACTGGTATCGGGAAGCGGCGGGGCGGGCGCCCCCGTCCGACGCAAGCTCCAGGGCCGGCCGGATACCGTCAAAGCGAGCGCTCCTTGAGCGGTTCGCCGACCTGGCCGAGGGCGACACGCCCGACGTCGTCAGCCTCTACTGGAACGACCTCCTGTTGGTGGACAACGGGCGCCCGAGGGCCGTCATTGCGATTGATCCCGACTACTCCGACCAGCAGCCCCAGGCCGAGATGCTCAAGGAGATCATCAGGTTCGAGTGCGGCGTGGCCCTGCCGATCCTGCGCCTACAGGCCGCGCCGCCCGTCGCGCCGGCGCCCATCGTTCTGCTGTGCGGTTCGCCGGGCACGAACTCCCTGCTGAGGCAACTGGCGTCGGGCCGGGCTGACCTGGCCTGGCGCCTGGAGAAGAACGGACACATGTTCGCGGAGTTCGAACGCGGCGGCGCCATCTATCTGGCCGTCATGGCGGCAGAGCCGGCCCAGTGGGGACGCCCGGTCATGGACTTCAAGATGCTGCTGCGCCGCGAAGGGGGTTGGGTGCTGCGCTGACTGCCGCAACGCTTCGCAACCGCTGAGTCGCGAAGCCAGGCTCGAAGAGCTGTATGAGGCCGTTCTCATGCAAGAGGACTGAGCGCACCTGCCAAGAAGGGCCGAACGATGCAAAATGAAAGGGACGTGGTCATCATCGGCGCCGGACCCGCCGGGCTCGGTGCAGCGGTTTACACCGGCCGTGCGCTGATGAGGACGACCGTGCTGGAGAAGCTGATCGTCGGCGGCCAGATCATCGAAGCCTATGACGTTGACAACTACCCGGGCTTTCCGGACGGCGTGACCGGCCCGGACCTGATCGACAGGATGGTGACGCACGCCAAGAAGTTCGACGTGGAGATCGTCAACTCCGGCGCGAACGACGTCGTGGCCGAGGGCGTCCTGAAGCGCGTGCTGACCGACGACGGCGAGTACGTCGCGCCCATCATCATCATCGCCTCCGGAGCGCGCCACAGGAAGCTCGGCGTGCCGGGCGAGAAAGAACTGGCAGGGAAGGGCGTCAGCTACTGCGCCACATGTGACGGCCCGTTCTTCCGGGACAAGCCGGTGGCGGTCGTCGGCGGCGGCGACGCCGCCCTGACAGAGGCGGTCTTCCTGACGCGATTCGCTTCGGAAGTGAAACTCATCCACCGCCGACAGGGGTTCCGCGGCCGCGCCGCGCACGTGCAGGAGGCGCGGGACAACGAAAAGATGGAGTTCGTCCTGGACGCCGTCGTCACCCAGATACACGGAAAGGAGCACGTCGAGGGCGTCACTATCCGCAACGTGAAGACCGATGACGAATCCCCCCTGAACTGCGACGGCGTCTTCATACTCATCGGCCACGACCCGAACACCGAGTACCTGGCCAACCTGCTGCCCGACTACGCGGGCGGGGTCATCCCCGTGGACTACAACATGGAAACGGACGTGAAAGGAGTCTACGCCGTGGGCGACGTGCGGCAGGGCTCCTATCGCCAGGTGGGGACGGCCATCGGCGAGGCCATCGTAGCCGCCATGCACGCCGAGGTGCGCATCAAAGATCTGACCGGGTAGGGGGGGGCTAAGCGACTCCAGCAGAAAGCAATCACCGCAGAGCACGCCGAGAGCGCTGAGACGAAAAAGCTCCGTCTGACATCTCTCCCGGCTGGTCTCCGCGCGCCCGGCGTGCTCTGCGGTTCATTCTGTTGGGGGCCCTAAGTCAGCAGCAGGGGCCGGTTCTTCGGGCGGTCCCACAGATCGGTGCGCCGCGCGTCCAGGAAATCAGTTTTCACCCGCGAGCGCTCCAGTTGCGCGAAGAGCACCGTCTGTTCGTTCTCGGCGGCCCTGGCCAGGTCCCGGCCGTCGGGGTCGCAGATGGCGCTGACCATCATCTGGGGCGCCCGTGCGTCGTTGGCGCTGGCAACATACATCCCGTTCTCCGCCGCGCGACTGCGGACTGCCCCTTCCAAGACCGGCACCTTCCACGGGGCGCTGCGCGAGGCGCTGGAAAGGTGAATGACCAGTTCGGCCCCCTTGCGCCGCAGGATGCGCCAGTTCTCCGGGAAGCGCATGTCGAAACATATCTGAAGGCCCACCGTCCACTCGCCGACACGAAAGACCGGCAGCTTCTGGCCCGGCGCAAACACCTTCGCATCTTCACCCGTCAGGTGGGCCTTGTCGTAGGAGGCTGCAACTTCGCCGGCCGGGGAGAAGAGCAGGGCGCTGTTCCACAATCTGCCGCCGCTCTTGCGTGTGGTGCCCAATGCCAGCCAGATGCCGGCCTCGGCAGCGTGGCCGACCACGTCGGCCTGCGCTGCGTCCAGCGCGTCGAAGTCCAGGTCGGGCGGCGGCAGATAGCCGCTCAGGGCGCACTCGGGCATGACCAGCAGCTCGGCGCCGCGCTCGGACGCGCGCTCAACGGCATCCCGGATCTTCCCGGCGTTGGCGGCCAGGTCCGGGCAGGTTGCCATCTGGAGGACGGCCACGCTCAGGGGGTCTTTCACGGTCAGGCCTCTGCGCTCTCTTCGGCGGGCCCTGTGGCCGCGCCCGTCGAGAAGATGATCTCGCCGCCCTCGGCGTCCACGCGCACGGCACTGCCCTGCGCCAATTGCCCTTCGAGCAGCCTCTCCGCCAGCGGATTCTCGATCTCGCGCTGGATAGCGCGCTTCAGGGGACGGGCACCGTAGGTTGGGTCGAATCCTTCCGCCGCCACGAGTTGCCTGGCCGCGGGCGTGACCTCCAGCGTGATGCCCTGCGAGGCGAGCCGCTCGCGCAAGCTCCCAAGCTGGATGTCCGCTATCTCCGCGACC
>JAUVVP010000226.1 GCA_030604585.1 Planctomycetota bacterium
AGTTCGACCCTGGTGCCCGGGTCGGTGGCGGCGACGCGCTGCCTCACCTCGCTCTGGCTCTTCACCCTGTCGCCGTCGTATTCGACTATGATGTCGCCGGGCTGCATGCCGGCCTCTTCGGCGGGCGTGTCCTCCCAGACGTGGTGGACGAGGGCTCCGTCGGTCCCTTCGAAGTCGAACTTGTCGGCCATCTCGGGTGTCAGGTCGTCAATCATCACGCCGAGGTAGCCCCGGACGACCTCGCGCCCGGCGATCAGGTCGTCCAGGATGTCCTTGGCCATGTTGATCGGAATAGCGAAGCCGATGCCGAGGCTCTCGCCGGTGCGGCTGAACATGGCGGTGTTGATGCCGATGACCTCGCAGCGCAGATTGACCAACGGGCCGCCGCTGTTGCCCTTGTTGATGGCCGCGTCGGTCTGGATCAGGCTTTCATAGTCGGCCATCCCCAGGCGGCGCCCCGTGGCGCTGACAATGCCCGCCGTGACGGTGTGCTTGAAGCCGAACGGGTTGCCGATGGCCAGCACCCACTGGCCGACGCGTATCTCGTCGGAGTCGCCGAGCCGGCAGGTCGGCAGGTCCTCGAATTGCCCCTGGATTTGAATAACCGCCAGTTCGGTCTTCTCGTCCGTGCCGACGATCCTGGCGTCGAAGGTGCGGCCGTCCAGGAGCCGGACCTTCAGTTCCTCCGCCCCCGCCACCACGTGGTTGTTGGTGAGGATGTGGCCTTCTTCGTCCAGGATGCACCCGGACCCGAGCCCCCGCCTTGTCTCCTGTCGCTCCCGTTGAGGGGCGCGGAAGGACGGGTCGGAACGACGGAACGGGTCCCCGAAAGGGCTGCGGAAACGGAAGGTCGGGACGCGCACGCGGACCGTCTTCTGCGACTCGATCAAGACGACGGCAGGGCCGACCTCTCCCGCAACGGTCTGGAACAGCGTCTCGAACTTGCCCGCGAATTCCCTGAGTTCGGCCAGCGCCTCGTCGTCGGCGGTCACCGCCGGGCCTGCTGCCGCGGCAGCCACGAGGGCCGGCGCCGGGCCGCGCTCTGCGGCGGCCAGCTCCGAGGCAGGTGTGCTCAAAGCGCCGCTCAGAAGCAGTCCCGTCACTATC
This sequence comes from Planctomycetota bacterium, assembly GCA_030604585.1. Taxonomy (GTDB): domain Bacteria; phylum Planctomycetota; class Brocadiia; order SM23-32; family SM23-32; genus JAUVVP01. The sequence continues at coordinate 1,108 of JAUVVP010000226.1, forward strand.
CCACCAAGCAGCACGACTAACAGTGTGGTTCCTCGCCTCATGGTTTCCTCCTTCTCGAGCGCACCTGAGTCTGATCCTGTGGTCTCCGGGCTGAGCTACACCCTCCGCCTTGCGTCGGGCTCTACCGGATTTGTCACCCGAACCGCCCGATCTGTTCACAGACTTGCTCCAAACATTCTATAATGAAAGCCCCGCCGGGCAAAGGCCACGTGCACCGACGGGCTGGGCTTTGCAAGGGCCTTCCTTGGAACTTCGTGACTGTAACGGGCCAGGACCATGCGCATCGGGAGAGACGCCATGATACTGTCGCGCCGCGATACGGGCGTGGGCGTCTGGACCCGCGGGCTGATCGGGTCCCTGGCCCGGCTGGGAGGCGGGAACGAGTACGTCATCTATCACGGCCCACGCGCAGGTCCTCTGCCTCCGCCGGCTTCGTCGAACGCCCGCTACGTGCGCGTGAGGACCCTCACCTCGGCGCGCCTCTTCCGCATACTATGGGAGCAGGTCCTGCTGCCCTCTCGCGTCCGGCGCGACGGCATCGAAGTGCTGCACTGTCCGGCCTACGTGCGGCCCCTGCGGGTCGGCGTGCCGACGGTCCTGACGCTGCACGACCTGTTTGCGGTGACGCACCCGCAGTTCTGCAAGCGCCTGAACGTGCTGCACTACCGCCTGGCGCTGCCGCCTGGCATCCGCCGGGCAAGCGTCATCCACTGCACCTCGGAGTGGACGAAGGGCGCCCTGGCGCGGGAATTCGGCGCGGCGGCCGAAAAGGCCCACGTCGTGCATCCGGGTGTGGACGACATCTTCCGGGCCGACGGCGACGAGAGCGGCTCCGGAGCCCTGCCGGCTCGGCTGGGGCTGAAGAAGCCTCCTTTCCTCTTCGTGGGCAACGTGGAGCCGAAGAAGAACGTCCCCGGGTTGCTGGCGGCCTATGCGGAGATGAAGCGGCGGTTCGGCACGGAGCGCAAGCTGCTGCTGGTCGGAGGGCCGGGCTGGCGGCGCCGGACGAGGCCGGCTCGGGCTGACCGGCTCAGCCGCCGCCGAGACGTGGTGCAGGCGGGCTACGTGGAGCGCGCCAGGCTGCCGGGCCTCTATCGGGCCGCTCTGGCGCTGGTCTTTCCGTCCCTGTGCGAGGGGTTCGGGCTGCCCCCGCTGGAGGCGATGGCGTGCGGGACGCCCGTCATCTGCACCGGCGGGTCCGGCCTGGCCGAGAGCGTCGGGGACGCGGCACGCATCGTGCCCGTAGGAGACGTCGGGGCCCTGGCGGAGGCGATGCACGAGGTGGAGGAGTCGCCCGAGCTGCGTTCGCGGCTGCGGCAGGGCGGCCTGCGGCGGGTCGAGAACTTCCGCTGGCAGGACAAGGCGCCCGAGTTTCTGCGGCTCTACGAGCTTGCCGCCTCGGCCGGCCCAGGAGTCCGTCTTCACCGCAGAGAGCGCAGAGAGCGCTGAGGCAACGAAATGCGAACACACCATTCACTTCGCCAGGGCCATCGAGTCACTTGCTCCCGTGAGCAAGGCGGGCCTGGGGCGTTCAGCGCGAGGCCACGAGCCGGCGTCCTTGAGGGCGCGTCCCTGATCCGGCTTGCCTTGTCCTGCCCTGCTGTCTCTGCGTCCTCGGCGCCCTCCGCGGTGAAGGCTTGTTCGTCGGCCCAGGAGCTTGATTGCTCGGTGCTGCCCGCTATACTGGGTGGGCCGGCTGCCGGTTTCCATCCCGTCAGAAGTGGGAGTCCCGCCGTGAAGAAGGAGACTATGGAACTGCTGGAGAGGCTGACGCAGATTGACGGCGTGCCCGGCTTTGAGGACGCGGTTCGGGACTTCATGCGGGGCGAACTGGAAGGCGTCGCAGAGTTCGAACAGGACAACCTGGGCAGCATCATCTGCAAAGTGGCCGGCAAGAACGACTGCCCGCGCGTCATGATCCCGGCGCACATGGACGAGATCGGCTTCATGGTCAAGGATGTTACCGACGACGGCTATGTCCGCTTCGCGCCGCTGGGCGGCTGGCTGGACCAGGTGCTGCTGGGCCACATCGTGACCATCAGGACGCGCAAGGGCGAGGTGGACGGCGTCATCGGCTGCACCCCGCCCCACATGATGCCCAGGGAGCAGCGCGACAAGGTCATCCAGAGGAAGAAGATGTTCATTGACGTCGGCGCCCGCGACAAGAAGCACGCGCAGCAGCGGCTCGGCATCCGCATCGGGGACCCCATCGTGCCCCGCGAGACCTTCCGGCGCATCGGGGACGGACGCCACCTGCTGGCCAAGGCGTGGGATGACCGCGTGGGCTGTGCCCTGGTCATAGACGTCCTGCGCGCACTGAAGCGCGGCGCCCACCCCAACACCGTCTACGGGGTCGGCACCGTGCAGGAAGAGGTCGGCACGCGCGGGGCGAAGACGGCGGCCGACGTGGTCAATCCCGATTTCTGCATCGTCCTGGATGTGGGGCCGGCCACCGACATGCCCGGCATGGAGGGCGAGGTAAAGACCTCCCTCGGCAAAGGGCCCGGCATCTACGTTCTGGACGCGGGGACCATCGCCCACCATCGTTTCAACGACTTCGTGCTGGAGATCGCCGAGAAGAAGAAGATCAAGCATCAGGTGAGCCTGCTCGAGGGCGGCGCCACCGACGCGCGGGCCATCCACATCCATGCGCGGGGCGTGCCGGCCGTCCTGGTGGGCATCCCCGCCCGCTACATCCACAGCCACGCCGGCGTGATCCACACCGCAGATTACGACGCTACGCTGAGGCTGGTGCTGGAGGTGGTCAGGGCGCTTACTCCGGCCAGGGCCGAGACCCTGATGGGCCGGTAGGGCTGGCGGGCAAGCCGGGCCTGAGTTCTTCGTCGCTGTATGGACATGAATCATGCGATCCCGTTCGTTCCGGCCAACCGGCACTCTCCTGGGCCGGGGCTTCTGAGGGCAGGTGAGGATCGAGGGCGATGGCCGACTCCCCGCCGAACGCGGCTCTGAGCGAACTGCTTCGGCGTGCGGCCGGCGGCGGAGCAGTCTCTGAGAACGACGCTGGCGAGGCACTCGGCCATATCCGCGCGGACCCCGTTACGGGCGCCTTCCGCGGCCTGGGGGTGGACCTGACGGGCAAGGCGCGGGAGCGGCTGGAGTTCTTCCGCCGGACGGCCGGCCTCTGCCCGGCCGTCCTGCTCGACGTGGCCGGCCACGAGGTCGAGGCGGTCCTCGCGGACGTGGAACTCTGGCGGTTCTACCTGCCCATCTGCCAGGCCCTGGCCGGCATGGCCGCGAAGGCGGAGCGGCGGGTCCTGGTGGGCATCGCGGGCGCCGGCGCGTCGGGGAAATCCGTCTTCGCGGGGCTCCTGCGCGAGGCCCTCAACAGGACGCTGTCCGGGCAGGCGAGCGCCGCCCTATGCCCCCTGGACGGGTTCCACTTTCCCAACGCCTACCTCGACTCCCATTTCACGCACGACGAGCAGGGGCGCCGCGTACCGATGCGTGCCCTGAAGGGCGCCCCCCGGACCTTCGACGCCGAGTCCTTCGTACCATGCCTGCGACGCCTGAGGCGGCAGCCTTCGGTGGACGTCCCCCGCTACGACCGGCGGCTGCACGATCCCGTCCCCGGCGGCATCCACGTGCGGCCCGAGCATCGCGTAGTGCTCGTGGAGGGCAACTACCTGCTGCTGGACACCGAAAGGTGGGCGCCCGTGGCCGGCCTTCTGGACCTGTCTTTGTTCATGGCCCAGTCGCTTGAAGTCGTCCGGGAGGCCATGATCCGGCGCCACGTGCGCGGCGGGCGGACGGAAGAGGATGCCCTCGGGCACTTCGAGCGGGTGGACCGCAGGAACTTCGACATCATCGAGTCCACGGCCCCCCGCGCCGACCTGCTGGTGCACCGCGACGCC
>JAUVVP010000209.1 GCA_030604585.1 Planctomycetota bacterium
AGCGTTATCCGGCCCCCCCCGGGGAAAAATACCGACCGGGTACCCGGCGATTGCAGGTTGACCCAACGACACTCGAAGCGGTTGGAATCGTTGTTGGTCAGCGTCACCGACTGGCGGCCAAGTCCGTCCCAGCCCGGAAGCAGCCCCGTCTTGACCAGCACCTGGAAGCCGTTGCATATGCCGATGAGCAGCTTGCCGTCGTCGAGGAACTGCCCGAGCGGCCGCCTCAAGCTGGCGAGCAGTTCGTTGGCCAGCACCTTGCCCGCGCCGAGGTCGTCGCCGTAGCTGAAGCCCCCGGGGATCACCAGGACGTGGAACTCGGAGAGCCGCCCCGGGTCGGCGCGCAGCGCGTTGACGTGCAGCAGGGCCGTTTCCGCTCCCGCCAGCCGGCAGGCGAAGTCGGTCTCCTGGTCGCAGTTGGTTCCCGCCGTGCGCAGTATCAGCACGTTGACCGGCATGATGATGCTCGCTCCTCGGTTCAGGACGTTGACGGCCGGCCCCGGGCGACCGGGCCGAGAGGGCCATTGTAGTCCGGCGGCGGGCCAGTTCAAGTGCCTCTTGCCGAGCAGAAAAAGGGGGCAGAGCCCTTTGCTGGTTGTTGGTTGTTAGGTGTTAGGTGTTAGGTGTCAGTTGCTCGTTGCTCCCGCCAGGTTTATCCGCCTCTGGCGGAGGCGGGCAAGCGTTGTCAGTGAGACGCGTGTGGTGATAACGCCCAGCGGATGGAAGCGCCCCGCGCTCAGGGGCCGGGAACGCGGACCTGGCCGTCCCCGTCGGCGTCCACCCAGAACGGATTGGTCACGGCGAAGGGGATGGGCGCGTCGGAGCCGCCGCACTAGGCGAGCCCCATCGGTTTCCGGCCCTCGACCTGCACGACGAACCAGCAGTCGCTCGAGGCGTCGAGTTCCAGGTCGCGGTCGCAGCGCAGCAGCCTGCGCGAATCGGCCAGGTCGAACTCTTCGACCCGTTCTCCGTTGCGGTAGACGGTCACCTTGCGCACGTCCACCCAGGCCGGCGCACGGACGCGCAGCCGCATCCTCACCATGCCTTCCCGCGCGGTCTGGAAGCTGCCGATGGGCTGCCCGTTCACCGTCGCCTCGATGAAGGGCCCATTGGTGACAAAGGCATTCGGCGCCTCTTTGAGGCGTCGGACGGCTGCCGAGATCTCTGCGGCCGAGGGGATGGCGGCCTGTCTCGGGCAGTGGACGAAGGTCCGGGCAACGCCGGCCTCCGGCCCCGAGATGGCCCGCGAGCCGGAGCCGCCGGTGACGATGACCTTCCTGCCGGCGTTGAGCAGATGGAACCAGTACGGCAGCAGCCTGCGCGCGGCGGCGACGTTGCGGCCGGTCAGGAGCTCGACGGCATCGAAGTCCGGGCTGAAGGCGGCCGGAGTGAAGCGGCGCCGCGGCGGATCATAGCCGCTGAGCGCGAAGTAGCCCCGCCGCCCGTCCAGAGGGCTGTCCACCTGGATGATCGCCCCGGGGAAGACTTCCCGAAGCTGCGCCAGGACCTGGGCGGCCGACCGGCCCGGCCTGAACAGCGCTTCCACGTCCGCCTCACCGGTCCCGGCCGTCGTCAGAAGGGCCGAGGCGGCGTCAATCGGATAAAGGCTGAACGAACCCAGCCCGTCCAGCGCCAACCGGAAGCCCGGCATCAGCACGCAGTCGCTCTGCGGGAGTGGCTGCGCAAAGACCGAGCGGACCACGGGGTCGGAGACGACGGCGGCGTCCAATCCCTCGCAGGCATCGGCCAGCGCCCTCTCGCGCAGCGTCAGCGCGCAGTCTGCGCTGGCATCGCTGTGCTGGCGGAAGTCCACCGCCACGTAGTCCCCGGGGTCCACGAGCCTGCGGAGCACCAGCTCCACCGGGAGCGTCTCACCCACGGCCGCCGTCACCGGTGCGACCGAACAGTCGAAGAGCGGGCCCTTCGAGGCCACCACGAAGAACGAGCTGGGGATGTCAAAGCCGAATGGCGGAAGCGGCAGGGACATGGCCGTCGCCCCGTCGGCGAGCGCCACTCCGGACAGCTCTCCCGTGGGAAAGGCGGGCACGGGCGGACACGGTTCGGCGAGGTCCGGCGCCCGATAGCTCGACAGCCTGGCCGTCGTAGGGCTGAAGAACTCCCCGATCTTCGCGCGCACATTCACCCGCGCTACAGCCCGAGGGGGGAGAGGAATGGTGAGGCGGTGTCTCTTGCCCGCCGAGCAGGTCACCGTCAAACTTTGCACAGGGGGACGCCCGACGGCCCACGGCGTCACGGCGTAGCTGCCGGCCCGCAGGTCAAGCTCCGCCCTGCCCGCGCCGTCCGTCACCAGCAGGGCGGGCGCCCGCCCGTCGGCCGGCTGGACGATTAGCTCGCCTCCGGCCAGGGGCTCGCCGCTGTCGCGGTCGGTCAGTTGGAACGCCAGGTGCGAGAGGACGTGGTCCGGCTCGGGGTAGGCGATCTCCCAGACCCTCTCCGGGCCGCCCGGCACGGCCACCAGGCGGCGGCGGAAAGCCCGGCTCTGGCCCGGCGGCAGGTCAACTGTGCCGTAGAGGAGTTCAGAAGCGCCGACCCTGTGGAGGCCGTCCATGCTGCCGCCCAGTCCGCACAGCAGCCCCCAGGCGCGGTCCTCCCAGAAGAACGACATCCATGTGGAGCTGCTCGTCCGGCCGGTCGGCCGCGACCCGCACCCCGGCACGTAACGCAGCGTCCGCCCGTGATACAGGACGTCCCCGCATGCGAAGCGGCTCAGCGTCCCTTGCCCCTCGTTGCGCACTGTCGTGCTGATCTCCAGCGACGAGGAACCCGGCCGCAGCGTGTAGCTCGTCGTCACCTTCACCGAAGGATGGGCGGCCACGTAGCCTTCGACGACGACGACGGCCGGCAGATCGGGCCCGCCGGGGTGTTCGACTCGAGCGGCGCCGTAGACCGGCGATGTCCTCGGCTCCCTGCCCAGGAGGGGCACAAGGAGCCGCATCCTGTCCTCGCCGTCCTGAATGGCGGCGTCTATCAGGTTGCCGCCGGGCAGGCCGGCCACGAAACGGTCCGGCGCCGAGACCACGAAGCGAACGAACGCGTTCTCGAGCAAGAGATCGCCCGGCCGCCCCTCGGCTCCCGGGCCGCGGGGGAGGGGATGTCCGTCGTCGACGCGCCGGGCGTAGCTCTGCCCGGCCAGATCGAGCCGTGGCCTGGGCGCTTCGCGCGAGGCCCGGCGCGCCTCGGGCCCCCAGCGGCATGCGCACAGCAGGGATGCGACCGCCGCCAGCACCACCCCGGCACACGCAACGCGCAGCTTCATTGCTCGGCAGCCGCCTTCTGCTTGAGGACCGACGCGATCTGCTCCGGCGGGAACTTCAGGCGCCTGTCGTAGGTCAGCAGGCCGTTGATCTCCTGCTCGATGTCGGTCAGTTGCGTGTAGCAGAAGCCGGCCACGCCGGGGTTACGGAGCAGCGCCTCAGTCAGCCCCCGGAACCGGTCGAGGAATTCCTCCCTGGTGGGAGGCCGCTCGCCGTAGCCCCACCCGCCCTCGACCGCCCCGTCCTCGGCCCAGGCTATGCCGCCGTACTCGCTGACGAAATAGGGCCGGTCGCCCCGGTAGGGAAGCTGGCGGTCCGTGTTCGTGAAGGCATTGCCCCAGTCGCCGCGCGCCAGCGGCTCGAACGCCGCACGGAAGCGCTCCACGTCCTGATCGTAGTTGTGGCAGTCCCATACGTCCGTTTCGAAGTGGAAGTAGCCGGAGGCGTCCAGGGCCGGGCGCGTGGGGTCAAGGGCCTTCGTGAGCCGGTAGAGGCGCCGCGTCGTCCACTCGCCGTAGGGCGCCTGGCCGGCCTGCATCGTCTCGTTCAGGGGACACCAGCCGATGACGGCCGGATGGCTCATGTCCCGCATCAGCACCTCGGTCCACTGGCTGAGGATGCGCTGACTGAAGCGCGGGTCGGCGAAGTCGTAGCCCCAGTCGGCGAACTCGCCGAAGACCAGGTATCCCTTCCGGTCGCACAGGTGCAGGAAGGCCGGCTCGAAGACCTTCTGGTGCAGCCGCGCGCCGTTGAAGCCGAAGGCCAGCGAAGCCTCGATGTCCTCCTCCAGGGCCTTCAGCGACGGCGCCGTGTAGATGCCCTCGGGGTAGAATCCCTGGTCCAGCACGGTGCGCAGGAAGATGGGCTCGTTGTTGAGCAGGAAGCGATTCCCCTCGCAGTGGAACTTGCGCAGCCCGGCGTAGGTACGCACGCGGTCGGCTCCGCCCTTTCCGTCCAGCTCGATGACTATCTCGTAGAGGAAGGGGTCGGCGGGCGACCAGGGGCGCGGCTCGTCGGGCTTCAGCTCCACCCAGAGGCAGCCCCCGCCGCGGCCCCGGAACTCCGCCCGGGCCGCCTGCCGGCCCTCAGCCACCGCCGTCACACAGCCGGCAAAGGCGTCCGGCCCCGCCACGTAGACCTGGACGGTGAAGCCCCGGCGGTCCAGGTCCGGCCGCACGTGCACGTTCTCCACGCAGGTGCGGGGGACGGCCTCCAGCCAGACGGTCTGCCAGATGCCGGTGGTCCGCGTGTAGTGGCAGCCGGCCGAGTCATAGCCCGGCGACTGCTTGCCGCTCGGGATGCCGCCCTTGCGCAGGTCGTCCACCGCGCGCACGACCAGCTCGTTGCGCCCCCCGCCCTTGAGCGCGCCGGTCAGTTCGACCGTGAACGGCGTGTAGCCGCCCTCGTGCCCGCCCATTCTCCGCCCGTTCAGCCAGACGGTGGTCAGGTAGTCGCAGGTGCCGAAGTGCAGCAGGACACGGCGACCGCTCCAGGAGTCCGGCACCTCGAGCAAGCGGCGATACCAGACGGAGTTGAGGAAATCGCGGTCGCCGACGCCCGAGAGCGCGCTCTCCGGGCAGAACGGCACGACGATCTCGCCGGCCAGGTCGCGCCCGCTCGCGTAGCCGCGCTCCTGGCCGGAGACGCTCCGGTCGATCTCGAACTGCCACGCGCCGTTCAGGTTCAGCCACCACTCGTCGTCCCGACGCAGGTCCGGCCGCGGATGCTCCGGCCTGGGGATATCGGCCACGCGTCCCTCCTTCGTTCAAGGCCTCCGGCCAGTGGGAAGCGTACTCTACGCAACCTGCCTCCGCCTGTCAACGAATGGTCGGCGCCGCCGCTCCTCAGGGCGCCGTGCTTGCTTTTGCGGAGGCGGTTTGATAACTTGGCCTGCGCGGAGACGGACG
>JAUVVP010000048.1 GCA_030604585.1 Planctomycetota bacterium
ATTGCGCTGCCGGCCGGGCTGAAGGCGGGGTCCACGTCGCTGTCTTCGGGTGTCCCCCGCGTGAGTTGCCTCATGCCCGAACCGTCGGCGTTCACCGTCCAGATGCGCCACTCGCCCGAACGGTCGCTCGAGAAGAGCACCCGCCCTGCCCTCTTGCGCGGGGATGCTTGCGCGGAAGGGGGCTCGGCGGCCATCGCCGAGCCGAACGCAATCCAGAGGACGGCTGCCAGAGCCAGGCCCCTCGAAGCAGATGTGGCCGGCTTCCTCATGCTCCGTCACCTCGTCAACGCTTCCGGCTGCCGCGCGACCCGAAGCGGCCGCCATCCCTCCAGTCTAAGCCAATAGGCGGGAACTCTCAACCGTCCTGCTGGATAACTCGCCCAGAGGGGCCGCCACATGCTGACCTGCGACCCGTGGCTGCCCAGCGGGACCTCACTGCGTGGAGGCCCGATCGAGGAACTCAATGAACGAGTCGCACTCGAAGAGCTGCGCGGCGAGCATGGCGTAGCCTTCATCCAGCGGGTGACTTGCGTCGGCGCAGTACTGGCTGGGCAGCGCCGGCGGCACGTAATGGGCGACCTGTTGCTCACGCAGCCATGCGGCGATCTCGGCCTTCCTCGCGGCGTAGGTCTGAAGGCTCTCTTGCTCCAACATGTGCTCGTTGAACGGCCCGACGAGCACGAAGACTCTGCTCCCCCTCCCCCTCAGCATCGCAAGCGCCCGGCGGAAGGAACGCCATTGGAACGACGCGTCGAGCGGCACCCACGGGAAGCTCTGCCTGGCGACTCCCCTGTCGGTCCAGGGGAAGGGCTCCTGCCGGGCGCTGCCCTCCGGCGCGGGGAGGCCCCGACCGATCCCCTTTGCAGGATTGCCGTAGGGGTGCTCCAGGGTCCATGCCGGGACGCTCTTCCGGTCGAAGTAGACCAGGCGCAGGTGATTCGCCCAGGCGAAGAACGGCACCGTGCGCTCGACCAGGATGCCGAGCCTGTCCGCGTACGACTCCCTGTAGCAAGGGATGCGCGGCACGAACTGGGGGACCAGTCTGGGATGGTTAAAATGGAACTCCTTGTCCGTCTGAAGGTCATGCCGCGTCGAACTCATCCACAACACGTTGCAGTGCAGGAGCACGTTCTTGCCCGAGATGGCGCGGCCGTAGTAGTCGATCAGCCCGGCCAGCGCGGCCGGATGCAGACCGTCCACGCCCATGTTGGCAAAGCGGCTCCGGCCCGCCAGGTCGTTCAGATGATGCGTCAACGTCTGGTCCGGGCGCACATACTGCCCCCAGATGACCGAGTCGCCCAGCACCAGCGTGTCGCAGCGCGACGCCGCGAAGCGGCAGTAACGGTCGAACAGCCAGTAGTCACTGCTCAACCCGTAGGGCATGCGGTAGTCGGCTCCGGGCTCGAACTCCTCGATCCGTTCCCAAGCGACCGGTGCGAACACCAGCACGCACAGGATGAGGGCCGCGGCGGCCAGCCACTGCCGGCCCGACAGGCGCACTTCGTGGGAGCCGTAGGGGATGGCGGGCACCGTAAGTGCGCTTTCCTGCTGTGTCGGGCGCGTCTGCTGCATCCTTCGGACGCCCTCCGGACCGCTCAAAACTGGAAGTAGATGAACGCCTGAACGCCGGTGCCGGTAAAGGCCGCCAGGTAGACGGCCATCAGGACCACAACGGCCACGCGCACCGGTGCCAGCGCCAGGACCCGCCTGCCGGCGGACTCATACACGAACTGATAGCACCAGACGGCCAGGACCAGCCCCAGTGCCAGCAGCGGGAAGGCCGGATCGGCCCAGCCCGCGGTGAGGATGCGGGTGACGATCAGCCGCGCGTCGCCGAAGCTGCGCGCCCGGAAAAACACCCATGCAAAGGTGACGAAGGCGAACACGAGCAGTTGCTTGGCGAACTTCGGCACGCGCTCCTTGTAGAAAGCCGACCGCTCCAGTCCCCGCGTCAGGACGCGCCCGAGGGCATGGAGCGCTCCCCAGATCACGAAGGTCCACGCCGCCCCGTGCCACAGCCCCGAGATGACCATCGTCAGGCACATGTTCACGTAAGTGCTGAAGCGCCCCCTGCGATTGCCGCCCAGGGGGATGTAGACGTAGTCCCGGAACCAGGTGGAAAGGCTGACGTGCCAGCGCCTCCAGAAATCGCCGAGGCCGGTTGCCAGGTACGGGTTGTTGAAGTTGAGCATCAGCCGGAAGCCCATCATGCGTGCCACGCCGCGGGCCATGTCCGTGTAGCCGCTGAAGTCGAAGTATATCTGCCACCCGAACGCAAAGGTGGCCAGGACCAGGGCCGGCGCGCTGAACTCGCCCGGGGCATCATAGACCTTGTCCACGTAGATGCCCAGATAGTCGGCGAGGGCGACCTTCTTGAAAAGCCCGACGATGAACAGCGAAAGGCCGTCGGTGACGTCCTGCCGGGCGATACCGGGCGTGGCACGCAGTTGCGGCAGCAGGTTCTTCGCCCGCTCGATCGGCCCCGCCACCAACCGGGGGAAGAGCGCGACAAACGTGGCGAATCGAATGAGGCTCCGCTCCCTTTCGATCTGCCCCCGGTAGTAGTCAATGGTGTAGCTCATCGCCTGAAACGTGAAGAACGAGATGCCGACGGGAAAGATCACGCCCGGCGCAGGCAGATGATAAGAGGTCCCGAGGAGCGCGAGGAGGGCGTTCAGATTATCGGTGACGAAGGCGCCGTACTTGAAGAAGCCGAGCAGCCCCAGGCTGTTGATGATGCTGAGCGCGAGCCACAGCTTCCGCCCGCTCGTCTTCTCCATCAGGATGACCGCGACGTAGTTGACGAGCGTCGTGTAGGCGATCAGGAACAGGTAGAGGGGGTTCCACCAGCCGTAGAAGACGTAGGAGGCAAGCAGCAGCCAGGGCAGCTTCAGCCTCGTTCGCTTCAGGGCCAGGTGGACGGGGTAGACGATGAGGAAGAAAAGGACGAACGTCCAGGTGTGGAAGAGCATCTGTGGGCCGGTTCCCTCATTCCATCAGGACGCGGACGTGCGCTTCGACCGAATCGGCCAGGGCCTCCAGGTCGTACCCGCCCTCCAGGACGGAGACGAGCCGCCCCTGACAGCACTCCTCCGCGATCCCCTTCGCACTCCGCGTGAGTTCTGCAAAGCCCTCCGAGGTGACCCTCATCCCGCCGAGCGGGTCCGCCTCGTGCGCGTCGAAGCCTGCCGAGATTAGCACAAAGTCCGGTTTGAAAGCGAGTGCGGCCGGCTTCAGCTTCTCCTGAAGGGCTCTGGTGAACTCCGCGTCTCCGGAGCCTGCCGGCAGGGGCACGTTGATGGTGTAGCCCTTGCCCTCTGCGGCCCCCTGCTCCGATTCGGCCCCGGTGCCCGGGTAGAAGGGATACTGGTGGACGCCGAAGTAGAGCACCGTGGGGTCATCGTAGAACGCGCGCTGCGTGCCGTTGCCGTGGTGCACGTCCCAGTCCACGATGAGCACCCTGGGCAGGTTGTGCTTCTTCTGGACGTAGCGTGCGGCGATGGCGACGTTGTTGAAGATGCAGAACCCCATCGCGCGGTCCTCCTGCGCATGGTGGCCCGGGGGCCTAACCGCACAGAAGGCATTCTCGACCGTGCCGTCCACCACCGCATCAACGGCCGAGAGCACGCCGGCAACCGCCTCAACGGCCGCCTCGTAGGACCTGGCGGATATCGGCGTGTCCGGCGAGTCCAGATACGCTGTGCCCTGCCGGCAGCTCTTCTCGACGCGTGCCACGTACTGCTTGCTGTGGACGGTCAGAATCCACTCCTGCGCCGCAGGTCGCTGAGCGAATCCGGCCAACCGGGCAAGCAGCCCCTTCTCCTCCAGGCGCTTCACAATGGCCTCCAGGCGCCGTGGGCTCTCGGGATGGGCCGGCCCCGTCTCGTGCTGGAGGAAGACCTCGTCGTAGACGAAGCCCGTTGTCGCGACCTGCCTGCCTTCGGCGCCGTCCTGCGCGACAACGCCGGTGTCCGCCTTCCCGCGCTCCGGGCCGAGCGTCGCCACAAGAGCAAGAAGCAGGAAGGCCAGCCTGTTCAACGCCCTTCTCATCCGTCCATCTCCCCGTCCGCCGCAGCGCTCATCAGCGTCAGTGTTGCGGCTCTACGATGGCGCCGAGCGAAGCGTGCCTGAACGGCAAGGTAAGCCGCCGAGGCGGCTCTGTCAACTTCATCGCTCATCGGTCGCGATTGCCGGCGTGCGCTGCGTTTTTGCTTTCGTGCCGCACCCGGGCGCCATAGAATGATGCCGGCTGCCAGCCGGGCGAGTGGCGGAAAGGAAGACGCTCCGGACTTAAAATCCGGTGGCCCGCTAAGGGCCGTGTGGGTTCGAATCCCACCTCGCCCACCACCACGTTGGCATGCCCTCCCGTCTGAAGACGCCGCGGCTGAAGAGCCCTGCTGGAACGAGGAGCGGATGATGAGGTACAAGTGCAAGGCATGCTCTAGTGAGTTCGACTCGACGGAGGACTCGCCCCGACCACCGTGCCCTTCTTGTGGAAGTTCTGATGTTCACGCACTCGTTGCCACTTCCGACGGGCGCTCTGGTGAGGCAAGAACTGAGAAGAAACCGGTTGGTGCCATGTTCGCACCGGAAGACTACCTGCCGTTCATGGTGGGCGTCTTTGTGCTTGGGGGCCTTCTTGCCATACCCCTGATCTGGGGCTTTGGTATGCGCATGGGCTTCTGGGCTGCACTGCCGTGGGGGCTCGTCTCGGCACTCGTCTGGCTCGTTGCTTTCCGCCGAGACGGCACGCTTTGTTGGGGGCGCCTAATTGGAGCCATGATTGCTGTCCTAGTCCTAGGTAATGTCTGGGTCTTTCAGAGCGGTGGATCTGGATTTGTTGTCAGCGGCATCGGTGGTATTCTCATCATCCTCGCCTGCGGGTACGCTGGCATCGGGATTGGCCGGATAGCGACTGGCCGATGGCAATGGCATTACGAGTCATCCTACGTGGCGACTAGCGTGTCCGCCTGCGTTCTCATCATGGGAATTGTCGCGACGCTCGCGTACAGATGGGCACGTGCGCTCCCACCAACCAGGGACGGCATCAAGCCCGAGGAAGTCCCCGGATGGACAATTGTCCTCGCTGTTGCGGGACTTGTCGGGCTGATGTCCCTTGCCGCGGCAGGAGCGCCACGGGGGATTCTCGAAAGCAAGCGTATGGAATGGCTACTACGCTTCTCTGGGATGAAATCAACACTGGGCATGAGAGTCATCTTTGTCGTGTTTTCGCTGATCGGAATTGGGGTGATGGTTGGATGCTTCTTTATTGCCCGAGGATAGGCAGAGAAGGCAGTCCAGGCTCCGCGCTAAAGAGGCGAAGACTTCTCACAAGCCCAGTCGAGCTGACCGGAAATCCGGCCGCTTCGCGAAGGGACTGCCTGCAGGTCACTGGCACGTTAGGCCAGCGCGCTGTGGCGCAGGTTGGGGTCGCTGGGGTCGGGTTCCCATTTGCAGCCCCCGCCCTTCGCCCCGGTCGGATTCTCGCCGGAGATCTGCCGCGTGGGCACGCCGGCACTGTAGGGAAGTGCGCCGAGCAGACCAGCCATGGCGGGGTACATAGCGCTTCTCCTCTCGCGGGGCACTGGAACTCATCTGGGGCAACCCGAGTGCAGGGGCGGGGCCCCGCGCCGGGCGCCCGACAGCACGGGGACTCTATCAACAGCGGGCCCTCCTCGCAAGCAGACGCCGCGCGCCCGGGGCAGAGGAAAGGCGGCTCACGCGGCCCATCGGTCCCGAAGGGGTTGACACCCGCCACATGACGGGTGTAGTATGTGTGCGCGTCGGAGGCCAGGTCTGCCATTGGGGGGCGCCGTTGACTTGCGCTCGGCATTATCGGCTCTCTGACTGGGGCACACCGCACAGAGGTCGCTTGTGATGGACGCCGAGCAGAAACTGGCGCTGCTTGCGGATGCCTCGCGCTACGACGTTTCGTGCGCGTGCGGCACGAGGGGCGGTGCGGATCACCGCCGCCGCGGCCGGGACGGCCTGTGGCTGTATCCCGTCTCGCTTCCGCGCGGCGGCACGTCCGTCATGCTGAAGACGCTGCTCTCGAACGCCTGTGTCAACGACTGCCGCTACTGCCCGTTTCGCAGCGACCGGGACTTCCGCCGGTGCACCCTCGCGCCGGAGGAGGTGGCGCGGGCCTTCATGGCTTACGTGCGGCAGAAGAAGGTGTTCGGCCTGTTCCTGTCGTCCGCAGTCGTGCGCGACCCGGACCACACGATGGACCGCATGACCGCCGTCGCGAGGATCCTGCGCGGGCGGTACCAATTCGACGGCTACCTGCACCTGAAGATCATCCCCGGCGCGTCGGACGCCGCCATCGAGGAGGCGCTCTCACTGGCCAACACCGTCTCGCTGAACGTCGAGGCGCCGACGCGGTCGGCCTTTCGGGCGCTCACCGCCAGGAAGGACTACGACCGGGACATCGTGGGGCCGATGCGGCTGATCAGCCGGCTGACCGGGCGGGGGAGCCGGTACGCAGGCGTCAGGCAGATGACGCAGTTCCTGGTCGGAGCCGCCGGCGAGAGGGACGCCGAGATCGTGAAGGCCACTTTCGGCCTCTACAAGCGGCTGGGCCTCGGTCGCGTCTACTTCAGCGCCTACCAGCGTGGCCTGGGCGATCCCGACCTGCCCGGCGAGCGCAATGAGCCCCGCGGCCCCGATGACGTGCTGATGCGGGAGCATCGCCTCTACCAGGTGGACTGGTTGATACGCAAGTACGGCTTCACCGACGAGGAGATCCCGTTCGAGGCGGACGGCAACCTGTCGCTGGACGCCGACCCCAAGGAGCTCTGGGCGAAGGCCCATCCCGAGCGGTTCCCGATCGATGTCAACGGGGCCGACAGGCAGGAACTGCTCCGCGTGCCCGGCTTTGGCCCCGTCACGGTGAAGCGCATCCTGGCCCTGCGCAGGGACGGGCAGCGCGTCCGGTCCATCGAGCAGTTGGGCAGGCTTGGCAGACGCCTCGCGAAGGCCGAAGGCTACGTCAAGTTCGGCCGCGCAGGCCGGCGGACCTGCGCCTGACAGGGGCACGCCATCCCGCCTGCTCGCCCTCACTGGCCCCCGTCGGATGTGGCGTCGGTGCTCAGGGTTGCCGTCCGCGAGCGCCGCATCAGAACGGCGACGGTCAGTGCCTCGGCGGCGAAGGCGAACACCAGCATCGCGGCCGCGCTGACGTGGCTATAGAGGCCCAGCCACACGAGCACCGGCGCGCAGAGCGCCACCGACACGTTGCGCGCGATGCCCCCCGCCACCATCCGGCCGGTGCGCCTCTCGATCATCGTGATGCCGTGGCAGTAGTTGCGCCACGCGACGACGATGGGGGCAAGGCAGAGCGGCCAGAGCGCCTGCCGGGCCATCCTGAGCAGGTCGCCGCCGGCGCCCTGAAGGGTGTGCAGGAAGAAGCCGGCAAAGGGGCTGGCAACGGCCAAGACCATGACGGCGGCCACGATCAGCGTTGCCCGTCGCATGAACCGACGCACACCGTCCGGATCGTCCCGCCCGAAGGTCACCAACAGGTTGCGGAACTGGTTGATGGCAGCCTGGAACAACATGTTGAACGTGAACGCCAGGCTGACGGCGGCGATCATCAAGTCCACGTCCGGCAGGCCCGGATCGCCGGTGGGGTTCAGGCCGGTCAGGAACTTGAAGATGATGGGGCGGCTCATCGAGAACAGGATGGTCGTGGCGACCATGGGCAGGAAGAAGACGGCGATCTCGCCCGGAGGCAGCGTCCTGTCCTCGCAGACCTCGGCACGTTTGCCGTACTTCAGCAGCAGTAGGCCCGCCAACGCCAGGTGCCCCACGCTGGCCAGGAGCATCGAGAGGCATATCGTCACGGTCGGAGGCCATCCCAGGGAGATGCCCAGCGACAGCAGCCCGACCAGCAGCGCGATGTTGACCATCCGCAGCAGCGTGACCAGCCCCGTGCGCCTGGCCTGAATGAGCAAGCCGGTCAGGAAGCCGGCCGTCCCCATGATGAGGATAAGGGGCGTGAAGTACCGGACGTAGGCCCTGATGCCGGCGATGCGTTCGGGGCCCACGTCGTAAACGTAGGGCAGGACGAGTCCGCCCAGCGGCGTCCACCCCAGCAGGACGACGGGCAGCGTAAGGGCCAGGCTGATGATGAGCACGAAGCGCAGGCAGGAGCGGAAGGACTTCGGCCCGCGCACCAGAACGTTCGCCATCTGGGGCACGAAGATGAGCGAGGCCCGAAAGGGCCCGAAGATCGCCAGCGCCAGGGCGAACAGCACAAGCTCCTGGACCCCCTCCTCGTAGCCCAGAAGCACGTAGTTCTGAACGAGGCGGCCGGTGAAAGCCAGGGCCCCCATGAAGGCCAGGGGCCAGTAGAACCGCCAGTACCTGCGCTGTTGTCGTCCCAATTCGGCTCGCCGTGTGTGTCTATTCGGTCGCGTGACTTCTGCCGGTCTGGCTCGCCCAGGGCCATCTGCCGCCCACTATAGCACAGTGTGAACGCAGATGCCGAGGCGGCGAGGCCCCGACGGCATCAACCTGAAGTCTGTCGGTCAGCGGGGACGCGGCTCCCGGTGCGCGGCGTTGTCCAGGATCAGCGCTGTGCCGCCGTTACCCCTGGATGGCCAGCGCAGACAGGATCTCGTCAGCCACCTGGCGACCCAACGCCTGCGGCTTGGCTTGCGGCACGGCCTCGATGCCTATTCTCTTGAACTGCCCTTCCACCCACTGGTCAAGGCCCTTCCACTCGTATGGACGAAGCGCGAGGGCAGGAGAACATCCCCGAAGGGCAGCAAGCACGGCCGTGCCGTGGGCGCCAGCAC
>JAUVVP010000160.1 GCA_030604585.1 Planctomycetota bacterium
CGAAGCGCTCGACTTCAGCAGGGGAGCCCTGGTGATCCTCGACGTGCGGGACGGCTCGGTGCTGGCCGCCGCCACCTACCCCGCCTATGACCTGTCTACCTTCCGCCAGGACTTCGAGGAGCTGCGGGCGGACCCGCGCAAGCCCTTCCTGTTCCGGCCCCTTCAGGCGGCACTGCCCACCGGCTCCGTCTATAAGACCATCACGGCGATAGCCGCGCTGGAGGAGGGGGCCATCACCCCCGGCACGAGTTTCGACTGCCAGAGGCGGAAGGTGTTCCGCGCCGGGAGGGCCTCCCGAGTTTTCCACTGCACCGGCCTGCACCGTACGCTTTCCCTTGTGCCGGCCATCGAGAAGTCCTGCAACATCTACTTCTACAACACCGGCCTGGCGGCCGGCGGCGAGGCGCTGGCCCGTTGGGGAGGGCTGTTCGGGCTCGGCAGGGCGACCGGCGTGGACCTGCCGGAGCTGGCGGGCCAGGTGCCGGCCCCGCGCCACACCTACGGGGTGCTGAACCTGTGCATCGGCCAGGGCGAGCTGCTCTGCACGCCGCTGCAGGTAGCGAACATGATGGCAGCCGTCGCCAACGGGGGCCGGCTCTACAGGCCGCATTTCTTCGACCACGCCCGCAATGCGGCGGGCGACGTGGTCGAGCGATACCGGCTAGAGTTCGTCGAGGTCCCCGTCAAGCAGGGCACGCTGGACGCCCTGCGGCAGGGGCTGCGGCTGGTGGTGGCGAGCGGCACGGCGCGCCTTGCGGGCCTGGACGGATTCCGCGCGGCGGGCAAGACGGGCACCGCCGAGCTGGGCTCCGGCAACCCCAACCACGCCTGGTTCGCCGGGTATGCCCCTTACGATGCGCCGAAGATAGCCTTCGCCGTTGTGAGCGAACTAACGGGTGGCCACGGCGGCAGCCACGCCGCCCCCATCATGGCCTTCGCGCTCGAAGAGGTCTGGGACGAAGTGGAGCAGATGCCGTGAGCGGGCGTTTTGTTGCGTTGTTTCCCGTGTTCAGGTGCGCTGGGGGTGCACGTTGTGTGAACAACGGTTGACCGGGGGCCAGTGTGGCTGCAAGGTTGCGGCGCCCGGCTCGATCAGCGGACAACGAGAGGGCGGACAATGGCCGATGATGAGAGCATAATACTGCCCTGGGCGGCCCTGGAGCATACGGAAGGTGATATCCCGTGCGCGGCGTTGGAGAGGTCCGCCAATGCCGTCGTGGCAGAACCGCGCGTGGCCGAAGACCTCGAAGGAGGACGTGCCGGCGGCCGGGCAGTCCTCGACTTCCTGTGTTCCGCTCCGGCCGGCAGTTCCATGGAGCGCTCCAAAGGCGTCATCCCCTCAACGGACATCCCGCGTGGACCTGTCTCATCCTGTTAGACGCCCCGCCGGCCCGTTTGGATCGGAAGAAAGGGGGAATGACGGGCTATAGGGTAGCGATGGCCGGAGACGTCGCGGGCAGCGGTTCCGTCCTTGCCCTTCCCCTCGCACGAGTGCTGCGCCCGCCGTTCCACGCTATGACGCGCGGCGTTCTGTTAGCCGCGCATCGTCCCACTGCATGTCGCGGGCGCGCAGCTCCACCGAAGTCCTGCCCCCGTAGGTGTTTATGGTGGGCTCGAAGGCCAGGGAAAAGGGCTCGCCTTTGCGCGCGCGCAGCTCGTCCAGCCAGTCCGCCTTGCCCATCGCGATGACGCGCAGCGTGGCCCGGTCCTGGCGGACCATGAAAGCCAGGTGGCTGCCGTTGCTGCCCACGATGCGCGCATTGCCGACGAGTTGGAGGCGGGATGCGGCGAAAGCGGGTTCGGGGTTCCCCTTGCCGAACGGCGCGAGCAGCCCTATCTCGCGTACCAGGGCCGGGTTCAGGGCGGCCAGTTCGACCTCGCCGTCCAGGCTCAGCTCCGGCACGGGCTGCTCCTGACCGAGGAGCTGCCCCGCCAGGGCGTTGACCCGCTCGGTGAAGGCGGGCAGGTTCTCGGTGCGCAAGGTCAACCCGGCCGCCGCCTCGTGGCCGCCGTACCTTTCCAGCAGGTCGGCGCACTCCTTGACAACCGAGAAGAGCGGGAACCCGGGGATGCTGCGGGCGCTGCCGCGCACCGTGTCGCCCTCGGCGCCGAACACGAAGGCCGGGCGCCAGAACTTCTCGGCCAGCCGCGAGGCCACCGGCCCCACCACGCCCTGGTGCCAGTCCGCGCTGGTGAGCACGATGCAGCTCCCCCGCAGCAGCTCTTCGTCCTGCGCCAGGCGCTCTTCGGCCTCCTGGAGGGCGGCGCGCTGGGCGCTGATGCGCAGCCGGTTCTGCTGATCCAGGTGCTCGGCCAGGTCGGCGGCGTGACGCTCGTCGGAAGTGGTCAGCATGTCCACCGCGGTGCGGGCGTCGCCCATCCGGCCCGCCGCGTTGAGCCGCGGCGCCAGCCGGAAGGCCACGTCGTGGGCCGAGACGGGGCCGCCCCGCAGGCGACTCGTCGCGATGAGGGCCCTCAGCCCGGGACGGGCGGCGGCACTCAAGCTGTGCAGCCCGTACCGCACCAGCACGCGGTTCTCGTCCACCAGGGGAACCACGTCGGCAATGCTGCCGAGGGCCACCAGCGAGAGCGCCTCCATCAACAGGTCCTTGAACTCCTCCGAGACGCGATGGCCCGGCGTAAGCTCCTGACCGATGGCCCAGACCAGCTTGAAGACCACGCCCACCCCGGCCAGATGCTCGTAGCCGAAGCGACAGCCCGGCAGCTTGGGGTCGAGCACGTGGGCGGCCTCCGGCGTCTCGTCGCCCGGCTCGTGGTGGTCGGTGATGACCATCTCCAGGCCCAGTCGCCTCGCGTAGGCGACCTCCTCGATGGCCGAGACGCCGCAGTCCACCGTCACCACGACGTCCGTCCCGCCGTCGGCAAGCTCTTTCAGGGCGTCGCAGCTCAGGCCGTATCCTTCCTCAACGCGGTGAGGGATATAGAGGTCAGCGGGTGCATCGAGGTAGGCGAAGCAGCGCATCAGCAGGGCGGCCGCGCAGATGCCGTCCGCGTCGTAGTCGCCGAAGATGGTGATCCGCTTGCCCGAGCGGACCGCGTCGAGCAGGAACCGCGCCGCCTCGGTGACGGAGGCGTGACCGCAGGGGTCTTCCAGCTCGTGCAGATTCGGCTGGAGGAAGCGCTGCGCGTCGGCCGGGTCGCTCAACCCGCGCACAACCAGCAGTCGGGCCGTTACCTCAGCAACGCGGAGGGCGACGGCAAGCCGGCCGGCTTCTTCGTCCCGCTCGGGGGGGAGTATCCACTTCTTCGCCATTGCGCTGCCAGTATAGCGACGGCCCGTGGACCCAACAAGGCGAAGGTGCTCCGGGCCCTCAGGCCGGCAGGCGAGCCGCCCGGCGGCAGGCCGGGTCCGGGCTGAGCGGATTGCGCGCTTCATCGGGGATGACCGTAACCGCCGTGCTCTCCAGGCCGTTGTCGTCGAGCGCCCGCGCCACGCTGGCGTAATGGGCGGGGCTGCCTTCGATGACCTCAAGCTCGACGCCGTCGCAGGCGGCCGGTTCATGGCCCTTTCCGTTGCCGTCGGCTCCGGCATCGGGCATACTCACGCGGAACGGCCCGGCCCCAAGCCGGCGGCTCAAGACCGTGGCGGTAGGGCCGAAAGGGACGGGACAAGCGTTCTCCACCTGCGGCCTTTGAAGAAAGGGAAGTCATGAAGGCACTGATCATCTACGGTGGCTGGGACGGACACGAGCCCGTGCAGGTCTCTGAGATCCTCGCCGACGCGCTCGAGCAGAACGGCTTCGACGTGGAGCGCTCCGACACGCTCGATTCGCTGCTGGACGAGGACGGGCTCGGGGAGCTGGACCTGATCGTCCCCTTGTGGACGATGGGCGAGATCTCCAACGAGCAGTGGGGCGGCCTGAGCGCGGCCGTCCGCGGCGGCGTGGGAGTGGCCGGACAGCACGGCGGCATGGGCGACGCCTTTCGCGCCAACACCGACTATCAGTTCATGGTCGGCGGGCAGTGGGTGGCCCACCCCGCCGGCGTCATAGACTACCGCGTGCACATCCTCGACCATGCCGATCCCATAACGGCCGGCCTGGACCACTTCGAGATGCACAGCGAGCAGTACTACATGCACGTGGACCCCGCCGTCCACGTCCTGGCCACCACGACGTTCGAATTCAACGGCTGCACGATGCCCGTCGCATGGAAGAAGATGTGGGGCAAGGGACGGGTGTTCTATTCCTCGCTCGGCCACGTGGCCGGGGACTTCGACGTGCCGGAGGCGCTCACCATCCAGGCCCGCGGCATGATCTGGGCCGCCGAGGGCAAGGCCGCCGGGGGCGGGGCCGCCTTGTAGCGTCGCTCGCCGACGGCTCACCAGGACGCGGGCAGTGAGGCTCTCCCTGCTCTTCCGGCGCGTCCGGCATTGGCGGCAATTGCAGCCGGGAGGCAAACCAAAGTGCGGACCAACCCGGAAGTGCTTCTTGACGGTCTTCGGCTGCGCTTATACAATCGGCGCTGTTGCCGCACGCACTCGTTCCGTTGGCGGAGGAGGGCAGATGGACGCGCTGGAAGCGATCAAGGAACGGCGGAGCATCCGGTCCTACGAGGACCGTGAGGTCGAGGAGGAGAAGTTGACGCAGGTGCTCGATGCGGGCCGGCTGGCGCCTTCGGCGGGCAACCGGCAGGAGTGGAAGTTCGTCGTCGTGCGCGACAAGGAGCTGCGCGGCCAGTTGGTGGAGGCGGCGAGCGGGCAGCAGTTCGTCGGCGAGGCGCCCGTCGTCATCGTGCCCTGCGCCGTCGACCACGACCACGTCATGTCCTGCGGCCATCCCAGCTTCCTGGTTGACGTGGCCATCGCCATAGACCACATGACGCTGGCGGCCCGCGAGCTGGGGCTTGGAACCTGCTGGATCGGCGCCTTCGACCAGCAGAAGGTCAAAGACATCCTGGGCATCCCCGCCTCGGTCGAGGTCGTCGAACTGCTGCCGCTGGGTTATCCGACGAGCTGGCCCGGCCCGAGGCCGCGCAGGTCGCTGGACGAGGTCGTCTGCTACGACAGGTGGGCGGACTGAGCGACGGCGGCAGCAAGGATGAGGTCCACCCGCCAGCGGTGGCGCGGCCCGAGGCTGTAACGGAGCCTGCGACGATGAGGAAGTGGCGCCCAATGCTGCTGTGCGTGGTCTTCCTCGTCGTCATTGCGGTCGGGTCGCTGATCGTCTGCCGGGGCCGCTCCGGTGTGGGACGGAGAGAGGTCCCCTTGGGTCGGCCCGCGGTGATAGCCACTGTGGCGGCCGAGCCGGGACCGAGGGACTCCCGTTGGGCGACGCCGATTGAGAGGCCCGGGGTTCCGAACTTGCACTGGGTTTCCGAGGACCTCTACCGCGGCGGGCAGCCGACGGCGGAAGGGTTCGGCGAACTGAGCCGGATGGGCATCAAGACGGTCGTCAACCTGCGCTCCTTTCACTCGGACCGCGACGAGATGGGCGACACCGACCTGGACTACGAGCACATCACCATGAAGGCCTGGCACCCCGAGGACAAGGAGGTAGTGCGTTTCCTGCGCATAGTCACCGATCCGGCCCGGAGGCCCGTCTTCGTCCACTGCCGGTACGGCGCCGACCGGACCGGCACGATGTGCGCCGCCTACCGCGTTGTCGTCGAGGGTTGGCCGGTGGAGGACGCGATCGAGGAGATGGTCGAAGGCGGCTTCGGCTTCCACAAGGTGTGGCGTCCCGTCCTGGAGCGCTACCTGCGAGGGCTGGACTACGAAGAGATCGAGGGAAGGATGAAGGCTGAAGGCTGAAGGGTGAAGCTTGCCCGCCAGCGGCGGGGATGCCGCCTCCGGCGGCAGTGACGTTGGTCAGTGGTAGCTGCCTGTAATCCTGCTGATC
>JAUVVP010000115.1 GCA_030604585.1 Planctomycetota bacterium
CGACCGTTGGTCCTGCGCGCCTGGAACTGCACCCCCTCAGGTGGGATGGCGAGCCCCACCGCAGCACGTGGCCCGGTGCGACTCGAGAGAGGCCGAACGCCGCTCACTCGAATAGATGGGGTAGGTGCTGGGCGAGCAACCCTTGCATCGTCTCCTTGCTGATGCCGTCGGGAGGAGTAGGGCCCTTCGCCCTCGCCTCGCGCTTTCTTCTCTTCTTCTCGTCCTGGAGCCATCCGATGATGGGGCCGCAGTCGTCGGCGCTGGCGCGGGCCTCACCCGTCAGGTGGTGCTCCTTGTTCACGTAGGCCGGCACGGAGGCTTCCGGCAGGTGCAACAGCATCTGTGTCACTACCTCGTCGTCGGAGATGCCCGTCGTGCGCCCGAGCACGTCGTACTGGTAGTCCACCCATTTGGCGATCTCGATCAGGCGGGTCTTCTTGACGGCGATGTCGGTCCGCTCGGCCACGGTCTCGGCCAGGTAGCACTGGGCCCAGTAGACTATGCCCTGGAGGCCGGACTTATCCGTGATCGTGATGGAGGGCGGCCTGCCGAGGAGCCTGGTGGTGTCGAAGATCTGGTATATCCGCTCGTCCATCGCCAGTCCATAGCCGTGTATGCCGGCGCGGGTCCGGTTGGCGTCGTCGCCCACGAAGGGGTGATCGGAGGACACGAGCACGCCCATGGCCCTGTAGTAGTCGGCGATCTCGGTTATGGCCTCGGTGTTGGTCCCGTTGGCGCCCTTCAGGGCCCTGTACATTATGATGGCGCACTCCAGAGGCGGGTTGCCGGTCCGCTCGCCGAAGCCCAGAAGCGTGCCGTTCAGGATGTCACAACCGTAGAGCCAGGCCGTCACGGCGTTGCCGATAACCAGGTGGAAGTCGTTGTGGCCGTGCCACTCCAGCCTGTGGGACGGAATGCCTTCCTGCCTGACCTTGTGGACCAGCTTCGGCACGCTGCGCGGCAGCGCCACGCCGGGATACGGCAGCCCGAAGCCCATGGTGTCGCAGAGCCTGACTTTCGGCTTCAGCTCCTCGGGCAGTTCGTCGGCGAAGCGGGCGATCATCCCGATGAACGGCAGCACGAAGCCGTCCAGGTTGGCCCTGGTGACGTCCTCCAGGTGAAGGCGCACGCGGATATCGCGCTCGGCGGCCATCTTGGCCATACTCAGGTACTCCTCGGCGGCCGTCTTCCAGTTCTTCTTCAGCTTCAGGAATATGTGGTAGTCGGAACACGAGGCGAGCAGGCCCGTCTCCTTGATGCCCAGGTGCTGCATCAGTTTCAGGTAGAGCGCGTCGTCGCGCAGGCCCCGTATCCAGCCCGTCGGTTCGGGAAAGCTGGGGTTCTGCTCGTAGATCTCCAGGCAGGCCGTGACGGTCTCAATATCGTTATCGGAGTAGAGGAAGAACTCGGTGTTGTGGATGACCTGGTTCGGGCCGGAGAGCTTCCCCAGCAGCCTGTAGAGGTCCAGCATCTGCTGGTGCGTGTAAGGCGGCCGGGCCTGCTGTCCGTCCCGGAACGTCGTGTCGCTCAGGACCAGTGGGTCGGACCTGCGCTCCTCGAAGTTGAACTCAACCAGCTCGCCGTCTATCTCCTCGTAGGCCTTGCCCACGAAGACGGCCTGCGGCACCTCGGTGAAGGGGAAGATCCTCTCCAGCAGGTCCGGCTCCCCTTCGCCGATGTCGGCTATGGCGGCAGGGTCCGCCGTCACCGTCCGCAAGGGGGGCAGGTGCATGATCGCATCCTTCAGGTCTCTCTCCATGGGCAACTCCACGGGGCATTGGGCGGGGGATATTCGATTCCGCCGGGGGTTTGGTGAACCCGGATTATAGCGGACGGAGGCGCTCCTTGCCACCGAATAGCGAAGGCCGCCAGCCGGGGCAACCAGCAGGATCACGAACCAACTCGATCCTGCAGGTGAGTTACGCACGCACACGGCTCTCAGCGGACGGTAAGGGCCGCAGCTTTGACGCCCTCGGACAGGTCCACGCCGTGCCGGGCGCCGTCCGCGCCGGCGATGGTCACCGTGAAATCGCCTTTGCGCAGCCGCTCGATCCGGGCGTCCAGAAACGCATCGTCCAGCCGCGGTTGGCCGGCGCGGCTACCTCTTGCCCCGCAGGCTCAGGAGCTTCTGCACCGTGCGGCTGCGGGGGACGCTGCGACCGGTCTCCCAGTTGGAAACGGAGTTGACGGACACCTTGAGCTTCCGTGCCAACTGCCTTTGACTCAGTCCGGCCTTGGTGCGGATCGCCTTGATCTGGGCCGGGGAGGGCGCACCCCCGCCTGCGCGCGGGGTCCGGGCCGGGGCTGCCGGCCGCCTGCCGAGCCGCTCGTCCACCTGGCCGCGCAAGGCCTTCTTCAGTTCGGCTATCACGCGGCGGCTGTCCCTGCCGGCGGCCGTCTTGCCGGCCTCCCAGGATGTGACGGATGCCGTGGACACCCCGACCAGCTTCGCCAGCCCGGCCTGCGTCAGCGAGAGCTTCTTCCTCAGTCTCTTCAACTGCTGCGGGGTGAGAAGGCGCGGCGCCGGTGCACGCCCCAGCGCTTCGTCCACCTGCGGCGGGGCCATGTTCCGCAAGGTGACGATCGGGGCGAGGTTCGCCTTCCGCGGGCGCGACTTGCCGGTCTCCCACGACGTGATCGTTACGGGCGAGACCTCCAGCAGTTTGGCCAGTTCCTGCTGGGTCAGATCGAAGCGCTGGCGGAGGCTCTTGAGGGTACGCTTGGTGAAGCGCACCTTGCCCGTTTCTGCTTCGGGGGCCGGGGGCACGGCCATCTCACGCCGTCTCGCTTCCAGCAGCTTTCTCACCTGCGCCGAGAGTTCCTCGACGGCCTTCTGAAGCGCGCGCATTCCACGCCGGGCCCGGCGGACCTGCGCCGGCATATCGCCCAGCGCCTCCGTGGCGGCCCGCTTGCTGTGATACAGGATCAGATCGCGCAGTGCATCTTCCACCTTTCCCATGGCAACACTCTCCCAAGAGATCCGTAAGCCGTTTCTTACCCAAAAGCCCGAGAAGGGTTCACACACGTCTCCACTTCGGCGAGGATTATGAGGGAAACCAATCAATAGTTCAAGTGAGCGCGCGCTCAAAAAGCCAACGCACCGGCCCGCCCAGGGTAACTTGTAAAGTGCAAGTGTCCCTGTCCTTGACCCGGCGTATGGGTCCCACGTCTTGGCAAAGTAACTAGCCCTGCCTTGTCACCTCTCGGCAAGGGCGGCTTATGAGGCCGCACAGCAGCACGCAGGGTACGTATTCACCGTCATTCCGAGGAGCGCGCAGCCACAATGGCGCGCGACGAGGAATCTCGACATCGTCGGACGCCCTGAAACAGGCGAGTTCCTGTCTCTGTGACGTTCACTACCTGATCGAGATTCCTCGCCCCGCCTGTGCGGGGCTCGTAATGACACGGAAAGCCCTTCTCCCGCCGATGAATCGGTGGGCTACTATCGGGCGTCCCTTCGGGACCCCCCACGGCGGACGTCTTTCAGAATGCCGCTTCTCTATCTGGCCAGACTTGACAAGGCCGGTGGCAATCGGTATGACTTGCCGTCGACTCAGGTTTCGAGCGGAACACCTCAGCGGGAGGAGCGAATCATGCGTCGATCGATCCGGACGAGCTACGGCGTGACGGACCTGCGTCAGTCCATCACGAAGGACCTGGACAACGCGAAAGCGGCGGGCTACGAGGCGGTGGAGCTCTGCGTCATGGGCGGCGAGGGGCTGCGCGGTTGGGCCGACCGGCTCAGCAGCGAAGACCTGGACTTCATCCGACGGGAGTGCGACCGAACGGGCATTCGCATCACTTCGCTGTCCTCGGACTGGGTCTGGAACTACGGCACCGAACAGCGGCCCCTCTCGGATTGGGACGAGGGCGTCGCCGGTCTGGCCAAGGATGCAGAGCTGGCGCGGCTGCTCGGCGCCACGTACATATTGTGCCACTTCGGAACAAGCCACGGCGAATGGGAAGACGGCAAGAAGATACTCGCCCGGGCCGGGGACGCCGCCGCCGGGGAAGGCGTCCGCTTCGGGTTCGAGGCGAGCCTGTTTCGCCGCTCAGGGCTCGGCGAGTTCGACGACTTGCTCAGGATGCTGGACGAGCTGGACCACCCGGCCGTCGGCGCCTACGACCACTGCCACTATCCGAAGATGGGCAAGCCCGCCCACGTGCAGGTCGAGCAGATCGGCCCGCGCCTCTGCGGCTACCACTCGTCGCTGCTGACCCCGGAGACGACGGACTACAACAAGCTCTTCGACGCGCTGGAGGCAGTCGGCTACGAAGGCGACTGGGTCTTCGAGGTCGAGTGGCAGCATGCCGAAGAGCAGTGCAGACTCCTGCAACAGCTCATGGCAAACCGGAAGTAACCTTTCCGCCCTCCTCCGGCAGAGGAAGAAAGGTCGTACGATGGCAGAAGAGGTCTAGATCGGCCTTGTGGGATGCGGGTCCGTTTCGCAGAGGGGCCTGTTGCCGCACCTCGTCCAGGAAGACCTGGCGGGCCGGTGCAGACTGACGGCCGTCTGCGACAACGTGCCCGGACGCGCCGAGGCGACGGCCGGCAAGTTCGGCGTGCCGGCGGCCTTCGCCGACTACGATGAGTTCTTGGCCGAGGCGGACGTGGACATGGTCAGCCTGGCCACGCCCATCGGCGTGCATTTCGAGCAGGCCATGGCGGCCGTCCGCGCGCGGAAGCACCTCCACCTGAACAAGGCGATGACCACGACCTGCGAGGAGGCCGACCGGCTCATCGAGGAGGCCCGGCACGGGGGTGTCAGAATCGTAGCATCCCCCGGGCAGATGCTCCGGCCGATGCACCGCGTCATCAAGGACCTGGTAGAGGCGGGCGCCATCGGCCGCCCCTACTTCGCGGTCAACGGGATGAGCTTCGCCGGACACGAATACGAGGGCTTCCGCCAGGAAGGCGACGTGCTGACCGACGTGGACCCCTCCTGGTACTACAAGCCCGGCGGCGGCCCGTTGCTCGACATGGGAGTCTACTGCCTTCACACGCTGACGGGCATACTCGGCCCGGCCAGGACGGTCGTAGCCGCCTCGGGCATCGGCCTGCCCCAGAGGACCTACAAGGGCCGGAAGATCGACGTCGAGACGGACGATATGACCATCCTCACCCTCGACTTCGGCGACAGGGGCTTCGGGATCGTGTATGCGGGCTTCACGTGGGGGTCAGACAGCGGCCGGCTTCGCCTGCACGGCAGCGAGGGCGCCATCGAGGTAACAGAGGGGCAGGTAGTGGTCAACGGCTCGAACGCGGGCAGGTTCCCTCCCGTTCCCGCGCAGCGCCTGCCGGAGGGCGTCATCGGTCCGCACCGGGATATCCCCGAGGCCCACGTCTACGCGGACATCCTGCACCTGGTGGACTGCATACGCGAGGAGCGCGAGCCCGAGGTCACTGCCGAGCATGCCCGTCACGTGATCGAGATCATGGAGAAGGGCTACGCTGCCGCCCGCACCGGGCAGCGCCAGCAGATCGGAACCACGTTCTGAAGCGGTGACGGCGGCCCCCTTCAGGCCGACCGACTGACCCCCTTGGGCCATCCTCCGGCGTAACTCCGGCCCTTCGTCCTGCGCGCCCATCCCGGAGCCAACCGGCGCCCGGCGACGCTCAAGGGCGCAGAGGGCGCACCTGCCGAACCCACGCCCATCCGGAATGGGAAGGGCCGTGAGGCCGTTTGGCCTTCTTTTTGCTCTTCGACCCACAGTGCGCCTGTTTGTTGCATTTGGAGGCAGGCGTCCGGGCTGCCGACGCGTAACGTGTGCCGCCGTGAAGCCAGGGTCGGAATCGTCGGGCCGGCATTCTGTGGCAGCCATGCGTAAGGCCGGGTCGGCTGAATGCCGGCCGGCCCAGTCTCGCGGTGGCGGGAAAGCATCCTCACGCGCGATCCCTGCGAAGGCGCTGCAACGTGGCGTCTCGCAGCTTGCTGCGGCGCTTCGTGCACATCGGCAGGATGAGCGTCCAACCCGGACCGGAGGCAACCGAGGCGAAATGCCCGAGACTCTCCAGCAGAGCGAGCTGTTGCTGTTCTTACTGGGCGGGTGCGTGCTGCTTTTCATGGCGGCCCAGCGGGCTCGGCTGAGGCGCTTGCCCGCGTGGCCGGTCTTGGCCACGGCCTACTGCGTTCTGCTGGGGGGCTGGGTGCTGACCATACTGGAGGGCTTTTTCTGGGGGCCCGTTCTGAACGTCCTGGAGCACGTCTGTTACGCGGCCAGCTCCGTGTTGGTGGCCGCGTGGTGTTGCTTGGTGTTCTCGGTTCCATGGAAGCGCGGCCATGACATTCGTGGGCATAGTTGACCTGTGCAGTCTCATCGCCACCCTGGCGGCACTCGTGTTTCTGGGTGGGGGCTGGCGGCGGGCCCTGAGGCGCGACGCCAGGTGCGTGCTCGTCTTCCTGCTGCTGTTCGCTGCATTCCACCACTTCAGCCACGTCCTGGACTGGCTGGCGGGAGCTTCGCGACTGGACCCCGTCCGGGACTACGCGGAGGTCCTGGGGCCGGTCCTGTGGGGCCTGTTTCTCTACGTC
>JAUVVP010000198.1 GCA_030604585.1 Planctomycetota bacterium
GGCCAGGTCCCCCCGCCTGAACATCAGGGCCGCGATGGGCCACTGACCGATTAGACCGACGTGCTGCTCCATGCTGAGGCCGCCCGACCTCTCCGGGGGACTGCCCCAGCCAAAGGCGAAGTGATTGCCGCCCGACCACCCGTGGAACGCCATGCGGAACGCGTAGTGCGGCACGTGCACGTAGGCGGTGTCTATGTCGTTGCTGGTGTTCCACTCGCTGAGCGTGAAGGGATGGTCGGCCGGGGCCAGCATGGCCTTCAGTCCGAGCGCCGCCGGCGGCACGGTCAGCTCGTTCACGTTGCGGATGGGGTCGTTCTTCCAGTGCTGCCAGCCGCCCAGGTCGAAGTAGGAGTGCTCGTCGGACCAGCGGCCCAGCTCGAGATTGGCCCACAGGCTGTGCAGGTGGGCGTTGGGCATGTTGCTGCCGGTCATGGGCACTTCATAGCCGAGCCCGCGTGCGTGCGCGATGACGTCCTGCCACGCCTCGCGCTGGACGTGGTCCCAGAAGCGCAGCCGGTCCTCGTCGCGGCGCATGAAGCGGCGCTGGTCGCTCCCCTTGCGGTAGCGCTCGTACATGACGCGGGTCCAGGTCGTGAGAGCGTAGCTGTGCACCAGGGCCACGTCGGCCGGGTCCTCGCCCTCCAGCAGCGGCGAGGGCTCCCCGGCCACCTGCCAGGCCGCCGGCAGCTTCTCCGCCGAGCCGTAGCGCTGCCGCAGCCATTCGTTGAACCGCTGCCGGTAGTAGGCCCCATAGGGCCCTGCATCGGATGCGAAGCGCCCGTCCAGGGCCAGCTCGTCCTCGTTGATGACCTCGCTCAGGATGACGGCCGGGTCCTCCACGGGGGCCAGGCCGGTGTAGGGGTTCGGGATGGTCAGCAGCTTCCTGTTGAACTCCTTCACCAGTTGTCTGACGGCGGGATGGCCGATCACGCCCTTGCAGTCCATGCCGGCCGGCTCGGGCTTCCAGATCGGGCAGCCGTCGCCCTGCTGAAACCGCCGGGAGGTGATCAGGTCGAGGTAGATGTAGATGCCCTGCTCCTTCATCTGGGCCATGAAGTAGTGCAGCCGGTCGAGCATCTCGGGGTTCAGGACGCGGCTGGTCGGCTTGTCGTCGTCCGTGCGGGCGCTGTAGTCGATCAGGGTCGTAGCACCCGACCAGGTGTTCTCCAGGTGGTGGAGGCGCACGCAGTTGACGCCCATCGCCGCCAGGCGGCGCGCGACCCGCTGCGCCGTCTCCTTGTCGGGCAACGTTGTGCCGCCGGCGATCGCGGCGCCCCAGAACTTGAACGGTCCCGTGCCGTCCTCGAAGTAGAACTGGTCGCCCTTGACCTTCAGGAAACCGTGCAGGCCGGCGGGCTTCTCGTTCAGCCGGCTCATGTCGCCCGGTGTGCCCTCGGTGGTGAGCGTGTCGGCGCCGTATTCGATCCAGCCCGTGGTGTCCACCGTCGAGTCCCCGGCCATGGCGTCTTCCACCACGATGTCGTCCACCTGGAGGACGCCGGTGCTGGCGTGCATCATGACCATGAGCCGCAGCGCGACGGCCTTCGGCGGGACGTCCACTATCGTTTCGACCTTGCGCCAGTCGGTGTCCTTGTCGAGTCCGATGCCGACGGGGTAGGTCAGGGAGTCGCCGCCCGGGTCCAGGAAGACGAAGGCGATGCGCACGTTGTCCCACGGGTTGGGGCCGGCCTTGAAGTCCCGGAGCGAGGCCGTCGCCGAGACGTAGACCCGGGAGGTGCCTGCCGGCAGCGGGCTTTCCTGCGAGATGGTCCTGAACTGGCCGTCGCCCGTGATCCTCATCACCTGGTCGCCGTTGATGATCTCGACCCGCAAGGCCCGTCCGTCCGCTTCGTCGGTCCAGCCGTCCGGCCAGCCGTCGCCATCCTCGTCGGTCTCGAAGTCCAGGTTGACGAACGCGAACTCGCCCGGGCCAGGTCCGGCGCCGGCCGCGCCGTTCTTCCCGGCCAGCCAGACGGCACATAACGCGACAAGCAGCAATGTGTACCAGCGCATTACCAGGGTTCCCTCCGCCAACGCGATCGGCATCCGGAATGGGGTACGGTACAGGGCCCTCTGCAAGGTGTCAAAGGCGGCGGATTTGACAATCCCCTCGCACGGCATAGAATGTCCCCGTCACTGGCAGAACCAGGCTACCCCATGAGCGGGAGGAGAAGATGGCCGACAAGGTCCGCGTAGGCGTGCTGGCACTCGTGCACGATCACGTCTGGAGTCAGTTCGAGCACCTCAAGGAGATGGACGACGTCGAGCTGATCGGGGCGGCCGACCCGCATGAAGACCTCCTGGAACGCTTCCGGGAGCGCACGGGAGTCGAGACGACCTACACCGACTACGCCGAGATGCTGGAGAAGGAGGACCTGGACGCCGTCCTGGTCTACGGCACGAACCGCAGCACGGGCGACCTGGTCGAGCTGGCGGCCGAGAAGGGCCTGCACGTCATGAGCGAGAAGCCGATGGCCAGCGACCTCGACGTGGCCGACCGGATGCTGGTGGCCGCGCGCAAAGCCGGCACCTTGCTGATGGTCAACTGGCCCATCGCCTGGTCTGCGGCGACAAACCACGCCCATCGCCTCGTCCGGGACGGGGCCATCGGCCGCGTCTGGCAGCTCAAGTGGCGCGGCGGCCACTGCGGCCCCAAGGAGCTGGGCTGCGACCCGCACTTCTACAACTGGCTCTATGACCCGGTGGAGAACGGGGCCGGTGCGATGTTCGACTACCTCGGCTACGGCGCCAGCCTGGCGCGGCTCTTCATCGGCCGGCCCACCCAGGTGATGGCCATCGCCGGACGGCTGGTCAAGCAGTACATCCCCGTGGACGACAATGCCATCGTCGCCCTGCAATACCACGACGCCAACGCCGTGATCGAGACGACGTGGACGGAACCGGTTCCCGGCCGGCCGCCCCACGACCTGATCCTCTACGGGACCGAGGGCGTGATGGTGTCCGGCCGGCCGGGCGTGATGATCTACAGCAAGGGCAATCCGGACGGCGAGCTGCATGAGCCGCCGGCCATGGAAGCGCCGCTGCGCAACGGGCCCGAGTACTTCGTCCACTGCATCCGCACGGGCGGGCCGATCGAGGGCGTGTGCAGCCCGGAGAACTCCCACGACGCCCAGGAGATAATGGAAGCGGCCAGGCTGTCCGTCCTTACCGGCGAGCGCATCGCCCTTCCGCTGACGGATCATCTGTACGCGATGTGAGGCGCGACGTTCGTTCTCGTTCTCGTTCTCGCACTCGTTCTCGTTCTCGTGCTCGTTCTCGTTCTCGTGCTGTTGTTAAAGGCCTTCGATGCCTGCGCGCTTTGACCATGAGAAGCTTGAAGTGTACCAGGCTGCCATCTCATTCGTCGCGTGGTCCGAGACGATCCTGCAATGCGAAAGCGTGAGCGGCCCTGTGCGGACCCAACTTGAGCGTGCAGCAGTCAGCATCCCACTTAACATTGCGGAGGGTAATGGCAAGCAAGGGATGAGGGACCGATGCCGCTTCCTGGAGATCGCTCGCGGCTCGGCCTTTGAATGCGCAGCCTGTCTCGATGTCTTGGTCGCCAAGAAGCGCAGAACGGCGGCTGACCTTGAGACCGGCAAGGATCTGCTGCACCGGATCGTGTCCATGCTGACTGCGCTTATCGCCAGCGTATCGGACCGGGTGGCCGAGAACGGCGAATCCTACGACTCGTCCCGCTCCTTCGAGTGCGAGGACGAGAACGAGAAGGAGAACGAGAACGAAAACGAGTAGAAGTATGCGAGAGGGCAACGGTCCTATCCAACCCATCGCCGACATAATCCCCTACCGGGCGAAAGCGACTCCCGAGAAGGTCGCGCTCCAGGAACTGGCCCCCGACGGCGACCTGGACGACACCTCGTTCGCCGAACTGAAGCGCCAGGTGGACGCCTTCGCAGCGCACCTCTGCGAGCGGGGCGTTTCGCGCGGCGACACCGTGGCGCTCGTCATGAGCAACTCGAAGCGGTGGGTCATCGCCTACCACGGCATATTCCGCCTCGGCGCGGTGGCCGTCCCCGTCGAGCACGCCGTCCTGCACACCCAGCCCGACCGCGTTCAGTATGCGCTGGACCACGCCGAGACGAGAGCGGTCATCTGCGACGCGGCCGATTCAGCGCACCTGAGGGAGATCGCCGGCAGCGCCCGGCACATAGTCCCCGCGCAGGAGGTGGACGTCGCTGCCGCCCCGGGCGAACTGCCCCCCCAGCCGGACGTCACGCCCGACGACCTGGCCCAGATACTCTACACCTCCGGCACCACCGGCCCCAAGAAAGGCGTTGCCCTCACCCACGGCAACATCATGTTCAACGTGCGCAGGTGCTGCGAGAGCCTGGGCATACTCGATGATGACTGCCTGCCGGCCGTGTTGCCCTATCATCATGCCTTCCCCCTCACCACGACCATCGTGTTGCCGGCGTATGCGGGAACGCGCATGGTGGTCGGCGACGTCAGAGACCGTCGCTTTCGCGACCTGCTGCGGCGCTGCCGCCCCACGGTCATTATCGGCGTGCCGCGCGTCTTCGAGTCCATGCTCGCTGCTGTGCGCAGCTCGGCGGCGCGAGCGGGCCTGCTCGGCCGACTCGAGCGGGCTCAGAGCGCCTCGGCCCTGGTCAAGAAGCTGACGGGCATCAACATCGGCAAGGTGCTCTTCCGCCGGCTGCACCGGGAGCTGTTCGGCGGCATGCAACTGCGCTTCTGCGTCAGCGGGGGAGCGCGCGTCTCTCCGCGGCTCCTTCGCCAGTACTTCCTGCTCGGCATACCGCTGATGCAGGGCTGGGGGATGAGCGAACTCTCGCCGGTCGGCGCCGCGCAGCGCTTCCGCCGGTTCCGCTTCTACTTCACGCGACACTACGAGCGGAAGGCCGGCTCCATCGGCCGGCCGCTCGACGGCACCCGGA
The DNA here is from genome assembly GCA_030604585.1 of Planctomycetota bacterium. GTDB lineage: Bacteria > Planctomycetota > Brocadiia > SM23-32 > SM23-32 > JAUVVP01. The sequence goes on from JAUVVP010000198.1 coordinate 4,917, forward strand.
TCGCCCTCGTGGGCGAGCCCCAACAGGTGCCGCCGCCCGACGGGCAGGAGCGCGGTGAGATGGTCGTCAGCGGGCCGCACGTTATGCGCGGCTACTACAAGGACCCCGGCCGCACCGCCCAGCAGATGGCCCCCCTGGGCCTCCGCAGCGGCGACATCGCGCGGCGCGACAAGGACGGCGACCTCTACGTCATCGGGCGCTCGAAACACGTCATCGTGCTGGCCAGCGGCAAGAAAGTCTTCCCCGAGGACGACCTCGAGGAGGAGCTCTCTCAGTGCGCCGCCATCGAGGAGTTCGCCGTCCGACCAATAGCTGACGAGGAAGGCGCCGAGAAGATAGGCATCATCATCCGGCCCAACACCGACGAGCTCAAGCAGCGCGGCGTCGCCACAC
>JAUVVP010000389.1 GCA_030604585.1 Planctomycetota bacterium
CACCCCCAGCTCATAGTCCTCGTTGCGGCTGTAGCGCTGCCACTCGGTCAAGGCGTTCTCGAAGGCCTTCCTGGCGGCCATCTCCCTGGTCTCCTCCGGAGGCGGAGGTGGGGGCAGGGGCTCCCGAGCGGGCGGCTCGACCTCCTCCTTCGGCACAGCCGTCACTTCCACTTTACTCGGGGCGGCCGGCGGCTCTTTCCTCGCCGGCGGCGGCGGGATCGTCCGCTCCGGGCCGGCCCGACCCCGGCCCATGACGTAGCCCAGCAAGCCCACGACCAGGGCGACCGCGACCAGGGCGACGGCGGGCCCGAGCCAGGGCGGCCGACCGACCCGGCCGGCGGCCTTCGGTCGCGTCAGTTCGTAGTCCCGCGCGAAGGCCGAGTCCGTCCCGTATGGCACCACTTCAACGTGGCCGGTCTTCATGCTCTGCACGCAGCTGTCCAGGTCGTCAATGACGCGCTGCATGCTGCGGGAGCGACGCGCCGGGTCCTTCTCCATCATGCGATGGACCACCTGGGCGACCTCGTGCGGGACGTCCGCCTCAGCCTTATCCGCCGGCGCGGCTTCCGCCTCGCAGTTGGAGAACAGGTAGCCCACGGCGTGGTCGGAGGGGAACGGCTCCCGGCCGGTGAAAAGCTCGTAGGCGATCACCCCGAGCGCGAAGACGTCGGCCTGCGGGCCGGGCGTGCGCCCGCGGATCACCTCGGGCGCCATGTACTTCGGCGTTCCCATGATCTCGCCGAAGACCGAGACCACGGTGTCGGCGGCGCTCAGGCCCAGGTCGAGGAAGGATACCTTCACGAGCTGACGCCCCATCCTGTCGGTGGTCAGCAGGATGTCCGAAGGCTTCAGGTGCCCGTGGATGGTTTCGCGCCGGTGAGCGCCGCGCAGCCCCTCGGCGACCTGCCGGACTATGTTCAGTGCGTCGGCGGGATCGAAGGGCGCCTGTGTGAGCTTGTCGGACAGTTGCTGGCCGCCGGTGTCCTCGACCGCTATGTAGTAGGTGCCCGCTTCCTGGCCGACCTCGACAACCTGCGCGACGTTGGGATGCTCGATCAGGGACTGGTGGTCGGCGGACTTGTGGAAGAAATAGCGCGCGAAAGCCGGATTGTGGCAGACCGACGGCGCCACTACCTTCAAGAGCACGGGCTGGCCGCTCTCAGTGTCCCGCGCACGGTATAGCTGCCCGGCGATGTCCTCTTTCAGGAACTCGAGCAGCTCGTACTTGCCCACGTGCGCCTTTCTGGGCTTTTCACCAGCCATAGGGGGTTGCCTGCCTCGGACTTACGCGGTTGAGACCTTCCCAGAACGGTCACAACATTCTATGACACGCCCCTTCCGAAAACAACCGCTTCGGTTGGCGCGACACCGCCATGTGCGCCGCCTGGGGCTCGTCCGCCGCCGCACGCCCGGAGGGCGCACAGCAACAGGCAGATCGCGCACCTCGCCCCGAGGGATGACAACTGCGGGGCCCAGGGCGGCAAGAACACGCTGCGCTCGTGCGGCACGCGATTGATTCCTCCTCCGCAGTATCCCTAAGATCAGGTCAGGCCGCCGTCCGCCCGGCCTGACACGGATCGCCCGTGGGGAGCGGAGAATGACTCGCGCCGCCGAGCTGCTGGACCTCTTCCTTCAGTATTGCGCCGCCGAGTGCGGCCTGAGCGAGAACACGCTGGACGCCTACCGGCGCGACATCCGGGACCTGCTCGCCTTCACCGGGGCGCGCTCTGGGGCCGACCTGGAGGAACTGAGCGGAGCCCGCTTGGTCGAATACGTGGACGCCTGCCGGCGGCGCGGCTTGGCGCCCAACTCCATCTGGCGGCGGCTGGTGTCCGCGCGCATGTTCTATCGCTTCCTGCTGCTGGAAGGCTACGTGCGTTCCGATCCGGCCGAGGCCTTCCAGACGCCGCGCCTCTGGCAGCGCATCCCGGAAGTGCTGAGCGTCCAGGACGTCGAGAGGCTGCTCAGCGCCCCCGGCCACGACACCCCGCTCGGACTGCGCGACCGGGCCGCGCTCGAGATGCTTTACGCCACCGGGGCCCGTGCCAGCGAGCTGTGCGGGCTGAACGTGGGCGACGTGAACTTCGAGTACGGCTTCGTGCGCTGCTACGGCAAGAGGATGAAAGAAAGGTTGGTGCCGGTCGGCCGGAGGGCGCTCCAGGCGCTGCGCGACTACCTGCAACGGGGGCGCGGGCAACTGTTGCGTAACGAAGGGGAATCGGCCCTGTTCCTTGCCCGCGGCGGGCGGCGTCTCAGCCGCAACACGCTCTGGCAGCGTGTCAAGAAACATGCCCTCGCCGCCGGCATCGGGGCGGGCGTCCACCCGCACACCTTGCGCCACAGCTTCGCGACGCACCTGCTCAGCGGCGGCGCCGACCTGCGCTCCGTCCAGGTCATGCTCGGCCACGCCGACATCTCCACCACGGAGATATACACCCACGTGGACCGCACACGGCTCAAGGCGATACACCGGAAGTACCACCCGCGAGGATAAGGAGTGGTCAGGTGTTAGGTGCCAGGTGTTAGGGTAGGGCGAGGGGGTTGCACGGGCGCGTGTGAGAACTGACACAGTCGAGATCAGGGCGCGGTACGCGGAGACCGAGCAGATGCGGGTCGTTAGCAGCTCCCATTTCCTGACCTACTTCGACCTGGCCAGGACCAAGTATTTGTGCAACCTTGGCTTGGCCTACCCCGACCTGGTGGAGGTCACCACCTGGGTCGAGTGGCTGCGTCCTACGCGCATGCACTTTCGCCAGTGCGTGGGCTGCCAGGCCGGAGGCGTTACCATTGCCGAACGCCACACCGTCCTGGCCTGCCTCAACCGCGACGGCCGCCCCAGGCCCTGCCTCTTGAGGTGGCGGCCCTCATTGAGGCGTGTCTGGAGCGTCCGCCTGTAGCTGGAGGGAATAGGCATGAGTGGTCCTAACGACGAGCAGAACACGGAGCCAGGCCGATGTAGCCGAGAGCAATACGACATCCTTCGGCGTTGCTCGGAGGCAAGAGACATGCAGGAATGGCACAAGTGGCGAAAGGACAACCCGAAGGAAGTGCCCCGCCTCGAGCGTGCGAAGCTGGGCTCTGCCTTTCTTGAGGGCGTCGATCTCAGCAATGGATACCTGCGTGGGATCTATCTGGCTGGCGCCCACATGGCAGGGGCCAACCTCGAAAGAGCGTGTCTCAGTGGGGCCGACCTTAACGGGGCGTTTCTCCAAGAGTCATGCCTGAGTGATGCCAACCTGGAAGGTGCACACATGTTGCAGGCAATGCTGGACAAGGCCTGGCTGGAAGATAC
>JAUVVP010000180.1 GCA_030604585.1 Planctomycetota bacterium
AGGGAACAAAGCGGCTTGCGGGCCGTCTAACCTGATGCGGGGAGACGATGGACGCAGAGGCGTCCCCCAGCGACGCGGAGTTGACTGACCTGGCGCGCGGCGGCGATGTTGAGGCCTTCGGCCTGCTGGTGGAGCGCAACCAGGGCTTTGTCTACAACGCCGTCTACCACCTTGTCGGAAGGGAGCAAGACGCCGAGGACATCGCCCAGGAGGTCTTCGTGCGGGCCTTCACGAACCTGCGCGGCTTCGAGGGCCGGGCCAGGTTCAGCACGTGGCTCTATGGCATAATGCTGAACTCCGTGCGCAGTTTCTGGCGTCGGCGGCGCATCAGGGCTACGTTCAGTCTGGAGGCATCGGGCGGGGGCGAGGACGCCGTCCCGTTCGATCCTCCGGCCGAAGGGAACGGCCCCGTGGCGGCCGCCATGCGGGATGAGCAGGTCCGGGCGGTCCGGGCCGCCATCGCCGGCCTGGACGAGGAGTTGCGGGAGATCGTCGTGCTGCGGGACATCCGGGGTCTGAGCTACCAGGAGCTGGCCGAGGCGCTGGGCCTGCCGGCCGGCACGGTGAAGAGCAGGCTCCACCGCGCGCGGCAGGCACTCAAAGAGAGACTCGAGCCCCTTTACGGGCAGATGGAATGAGAATGACGGAATCCGCCGAATGGGTGAGCCGAGATGAGCGTTGAATGCGAAGGGCATCGGCAGAGGTTCTCCGAATACCTCGACGATGCGCTGGACCAGGCGGAGCGGGACGCCCTGGAGGCGCACGTGGCCGAGTGCGCCGCGTGCCGGCGTGAGTTGGACGTCTGGCGCCGCACCATCGGGGCCGTGGCGGGGCTGCCCGTGCACAGGCCGGCGGCCGGCTTTGCGGACCGGGTGGTCCGGCGGCTCAGCGTCCGGGCGGCTCAGCGTCCGCTGGTCACGGTCCTGTGGTCGCGGGCCTTGCCCGTGGCGGCCATGCTCCTGGTGGTGCTGGGGCTGGTCTTCAGCATACACGGCAACGGCATCTTCAAGAGGGACGCGGAAAGGCTGGAGTTGGCTCTGGCCAGGCCCGCCGCCCCGGAGGACGTGCTGCACGCCGTTGCGCTCGACAAGGCACTGGAGCCGGCGAAGCGGGAGGCGCTGGCCACGATCGCTCCGAAAGCCGCGCCGGCCGCCTCGGGCGAACTGACCGAGAGGCCGTCCGCCGCGGCGATGGAGGAGGTCACCGACGTGGCGGACGAACTGCGGCGCCTCTCCGAAGTGGCGGCCCCTGCGCGCGCCGCCAGGGCGAGGAGCTCGGTGAAGCGGGCGGAGGACGGCCATGATGAGGAAGCCCCGCCTGAGCCGGCGTTCTCATGGCGCGCCATCGGCGACGCGAAAGAAGCCGGCGCGGCCTTCGATGAGAGTGTGCACAGGTTCGTCTTCGGGCGCGAGGACGTGTCGCCCTCCGGCGAGCTTGTGTTCGGGCAGGTGGCGGTTACGGGCCTGGCCGCGAAAGCGAGGCCCGTCCAGCAGGTGCTGACCCTGGTGGGGGAGGACCCGGCCGCGCTGGCGCATCGCGCCGTGACCGTGGCCAATGCCAGCGGCGTGCCGGCCACGCTCTCATTGCGTGGGGACGGCGACGGAGGCGCGATGGAGCTGCGCCTGACGGTCCCGCTCGCGCAGTATGATGCGCTCGTGCAGGGACTGGTCCTGTTGACGCCGCCCGAGCATCAGATGCTCACCAACACGCTTGTGGCGGAGGGCGAGTTCTTCCGCGTTGCGCTGGCCAACTATCAGGTGTTGCAGAGCGTAAGGCTTCAGGTGACGGATGCCGGCCAGGAGAAGGTCAGCAAAGAGATAGTCGCCGACCTCGTGCCGGCTACCCGGCTGACGGTAGGCGCAGGAAGGGCGGCGGGCCTCGTCGCGGAGCCGTCCGCCGCGGAGGCAGAGCGGCCCACAGGCCCCATCAATCTGCTGATACGCATCAACCGCCCGGCGGCGGTGGCGAAGAAGTAAGAGACAGCCTCAGGCCCCCGTCGGCGGCTTCACTGCGCCTTGCGCCCGAAAAGCCACCCGAGCATGCACCCGGCGCTCTTGGCCGGCGCGCCCGTTCCCACGACCCGGTGCTGCCTTTCGCGGGCGAGCATGTCGGCAACCATCCCCTCCACCTCGGGATAGCGCTCGTAGACCTCCCGGAACTCGTCGGCCAGGGTCAGCACGGCCTCGGCCTCCTTGTGCAGGCGGGCCAGGCTGCCCTCGCCGCGTTCGAGGTACGCGACGAGCTTGTCCCGGAGGTCCTTCAGATGAAGCTCGTATTCCTGCGGAGTCAGCGAGGCGGCGGCCATGATCCCTCTTTTCCGTGTAGGAGGGTGAGCGCCCTATTCTACCTCCGTCGCTGCGGCTGGCAAGCGAATCAGGCAAGGCTGCGCATACGGATCGGGGGAGAGGCCGTACTTATCTCTTGATTTGTGTGCAGGCCTGGTTTACTTTCCGCGCATGGCACGAATGCCGGCAGTGGTAGACCGGGGCGTCCCGCACCGTATAACGCGGCGCGGCAGCCGCCGGCAGCGCACCGACGGCGGTGAGTATGGTGTCCCCATGCTGGGAGGGACCTGATGCCTCAGGAGACGATGACGCCCAAGGAGCGGTGGCTGGCAGTGCTGAACCACGAGCTGCCCGACCGGCTGCCCATGGACTACTGGGCCACCGGCGAGGCGAGCTCGAAGCTGATGGCCTACCTCGGATGCGACGGCATGCAGCAGGTCTACGAGCGGCTGCACATAGACGCGCCCGTCACCGTCGGCCCCCGTTACGTCGGCCCGCCCGTGCCCGAGGACGGGGACGTGCACGGCTGTCGCTACCGCGATGTGGACTACGGGGGCGGCCTCTACCGGGAATGCGTCTTTCATCCGCTGGCGGACTACTCCTCCGTGGAGGCGATCGAGGCGGATTATACGTGGCCCTCGGCGGATTGGTTCGACTATTCGGTGATCCCGGCGCAGGTTGAGGGGAAGGACGACCTGCCCATCAAGGGAGGCGGTTCCGAGCCGTTCCTCACTTACAAGGCCCTGCGGGGCGGGGAGCAGGCCTTCATGGACCTGGTGCTCCATCCGGACATCGTCCACTACTGCCTGGACAAGCTGTTCGAGTTCTGCTACGAGAACACACGCCGCATCTACGAGCAGGTCCCCGGCCGGGTGACGCTCAGCTACGTCGCCGAGGACCTGGGGGCGCAGGAGGGGCTGCTGACCTCGCGCGAGCACATCGGCGAGTTCCTGCTGCCGCGCATGAAACGCATGATGGACCTGGCCCACGAGGCCGGCGCCTGCGTCTTCTTCCACAGCGACGGCGCGGTGCTGGAGGTCATCCCGGACATGGTCGAGGCCGGCATAGACGTCCTGAACCCCATCCAGTGGCGCTGCAAGGGCATGGACCGCCAGGTGCTGAAGGACAGGTTCGGCGACAGGGTGGCCCTGCACGGCGCCGTGGACAACCAGCAGACGCTCGCCTTCGGCTCCGTGGAACAGGTCAGGGACGAAGTGGCCGACAACATCCGCATCCTGGGCGAGGGCGGCGGCTACATCCTGGCCCCGTGCCACAACATCCAGACCGTCAGCCCGCCCCAGAACGTCGTGGCGATGTACGAGACGGGCTACGAGCTGGGGTGGTACTCGTAGGCGGCCGCCCCCCGACCGGGGCAAAGGGCAGCACTGCTTGCCGCTGGGTTCGCTTCGAAAGAAGCGCGTTCGAGGGCAAGGCTTGCCCGCCGGCCGTCTGGCGGGACGAGAACGAGGAGAGCGATGACGGGGCGTGAAAGGTACCGGCGCATCATCCGCCACCTGGAGCCGGACCGGATGCCCTACTACTTCGGCTGGCCGCGGGCGGCCACCTTCGAGGCGTGGCTCAAGCAGGGGCTCTCCGAGCGGCAGAGGCAGCGCTGGGGCGAGTTCATCGGCGCCGACGGCTGGACCTCACTCGGCATGCTCTACGACGGCCCGATCCCGCCCTTCGAGGAGCAGGTCCTCGAAGAGAAGGACAACAAGCGCGTCTGGGTAGACCACTGGGGCGTCAAGCGCGTGGACGCCATCCGCCAGCCCACGGCCGGTTTTGCCCCCCGCCGATACCTCGAGTTCCCCGTCAAGGCCCTGGAAGACTTCGAGGAGATGAAGGGGCGGTTCGATCCCCACTCGCCCGAGCGCTTCCAGCCGTCCCAGCAGGAGGCGGCCAGGACGCGCCTCAACCCGGATGAGTACCGCCGCTACCACGCCGGACAATGCTGGCGCGACCGCATCCAGACGTGCAAGGAGAGCCCCTGGCCGGTGCGCGCCAACATAGCGGGGCTGTTCTGGCGATGCCGGGACTGGACGGGCCTGGAGAACCTGGCCCTGATGTTCCGCCTCCAGCCGGACCTGGTCCACGAGATGATGGAGTTCTGGACCCGGTTCATTATCGAGATGCTGGACGAGCCCCTGGGCCGCATCCAGGTGGACGAGTTCATCCTGAATGAGGACATGGCCTACAAGACCGCCTCGATGGTCTCGCCGGCCGATATGCGCCGGTTCATGCTCCCGCGCTACAGGCGGCTCTACGCCTTCCTGAAAGGGAAGGGGGTGGAGTGCGTCGTGATGGACACCGACGGCCACAACGGCCAGATACTCGATGTCTTCTACCCGGAAGCGATTGACGGCGTGGTGCCGATGGAGATAGCCGCCGGCAACGAGCCGGCCGCTTACCTGTCCGGGCATCCCGGCCTCTACATCTGCGGCGGCATTGACAAGAGGGAGCTGCGGCTGGACAGGGGCCGCGTGCGGGCGGAGGTGGTGAGGCGCTGCCGAACGGCCCGCCAATGGGGCGGCTACATTCCCACGGTTGACCACGGCGTGCCGCCCGACGTGCCGCTGCGCAACTTCCTCTACATGGTCGAGCTGATGAGGGGCTTCGCCGACGGCGAACCGCTCGACACGTACGAGCCTCCCGGCGACCTTGAGGCGCAGCTTGGCGATATCGAGGAGATGTTCGACGCCGACAAGGCCATCCGCCAGGCCTACGGCCGGCCGCAGCCGTGAGACCCCGGCAGCGGACCTACCGTGCACCGGCGGCCTGAAAAGGGGGCGAATGGCATCGAGAGCCCGTATGAGCTTTCGGGATAACTTCGTGAGCAGGATCGTTGAGGCCGTGATGGGCCGGTGTGGGGGAGGGTATGATTTCGCGTTAGAGGCCATTCGACGGATTGGATTGTGGAGCACGTGCGGTCAGCCTGCCCCTCCCAACGGGATAGGGGGCCTTCCTCCTGGCAAGCTCGCTCGTGTTCGCGTCCTCGGCGATCATCCCTCGTCCTTGTCCCGGTCGCGCACTCGCTTCGAGACCAGCGCCCATTCAGCTTCCATCATGCCCTTCACCGTAACCCATGCCAAGCCGCATCCAGCCAGCGCAATAACTCCTCGCTTCGCAGAGCCAAGGAACGCCAGGGCCAAACCTAGCAGCAGTGCCGTCCAGCCGAGCAGACGCGCAATCGCATTGCAGAGGATCGGGATGCGCTTCCAGCCGCGCGACC
>JAUVVP010000289.1 GCA_030604585.1 Planctomycetota bacterium
CGACGCGCCGGACCAGCCCGAGTACGTCGAGATAGACTTCGAGAGGGGCATTCCCGTCGGCCTCAACGGCCGGCAGATGGACGGCGTGGGGCTGATAGAGGAGATGAACCGCCTGGCCGGCCGCCACGGCGTGGGGCGCATTGACCACATCGAGAACCGCGTGGTGGGCATCAAGAGCCGCGAGATATACGAGGCGCCGGGCGCCGTGGTGCTCCACGCGGCCCATGCCGCCCTGGAGGGCATGACAATGACGCGGCCGGCGCTGCGCTTCAAGGAGGCGGTCCGCGCCCATTACGCCGACATGATCTACGACGGGCTCTGGTTCAGCAAGTTCCACCAGGACCTGGCCGCCTACGTGCTCAGCAGCCAGCAGGTGGTCACCGGCGCGGTGAGGATGAGGCTGTTCAAGGGGCAGGCGGTTAAGGCCGGCCTGCGCAGCGAGTTCTCCCTCTACAGCAAGGCGCTGGCCACCTACGACGAGGGCGACCAGTTCGACCACAAGGCGGCGCTCGGCTTCATAGCCCTGCACGGTCTGCCCACACGCGTGCAGGCTCGCGTCCTGAAGACTGCCCTGCCCGAGGAGGCCGTGCGGCCCAAGCTGAGCCCGCCCGAGATCAAACCCGAGTGACGGCCCAACCACGACGACACGACGATCACAACGTAATGGAACGCAGGAGAAGGCGTACCGTGTAACGCGTTCGTTTCGCCCCTGTATTGTGGATCGCAATCCTTGCCCTTTGTTTCTTACGTTGTGTTCGTCGTGGTTAACGTCGTCTTCCTGAGTGCCGCTTCGTGGTGAGATGGGGGCTATGAGCATCCGCATCCTGCCGGCCAGTGTGGCCAACAAGATCGCCGCCGGGGAGGTCATCGAGCGCCCGGCTTCGGTGGTCAAGGAGTTGGTGGAGAACTCCCTTGACGCGGGGGCCGGCCGGATCGAGATCCACCTGGAGGACGGCGGCGCGGCCCTGATCCGCGTCGTGGACGACGGCTGTGGGATGGATGCCGACGACCTGGCCCTTGCCTTCGCCGGCCACGCCACCAGCAAGCTGTTCACCGAGGAAGACCTGTTCAACGTGCGCACGATGGGCTTCCGGGGGGAGGCCCTGGCCAGCGTCGGCGCGGTCTCGGATGCCCGCATCGTCTCCCGCAGGCACGAGGGCGACTCCGGCCACGAGGTGGAGATGAAGGCCGGGGCTTTGGGGCCGGTCAGGGCATGCGGGGCGCCGGCTGGCTGCCAGGTCGAGGTGCGCAACCTGTTCTACAACGTGCCGGTGCGCAGGAAGTTCCTCAAGACCACCGCCACCGAGATGGCCCACATCACCGAGGCGGTGACGCGGCTTGCGCTCGTCTGCCCGCAAGTGCACTTCGTGCTGACCCACAGGGGGCGGAAGGTGTTCAACCTGCCGCCCGCCGCCGACCGGGCGCAGAGGATAGGGGAGTTCTTCGGCCGCGAGATCGCCGACAACATGGTGCCCTTCGCGCGGCAGAGCGCCGATGTGGACGTCGAGGGCTACCTGCTGCCGCCCTCCATTGACCGGCGCAACACGAGGATGCAGTACACCTACGTGAACGGCCGCTACGTGCGCGACAGGACGCTGATGCACGCCATATCGGAGGGCTACGGCGGGCTGATGACGGCCGGGCGAAGGCCGGTCTGCTTCGTCTTCCTGACGCTGGACCCCGGCGCCGTTGACGTGAACGTGCACCCGACGAAGCTGGAGATCAAGTTCCGCCGCACGCGCCAGGTCCACCAGCAGGTGTTGGCCGCGCTCCGGGACGGGCTGCGCGGCGCCAACCTCACGCCGCAGGTGGCGCTGACGACGGGTGACGCGGGGCCGCCCGACGAGACAAAGCAGTCCGTGGAACGTGCGATAGCCGATTTCTTCGCAGGGCCGGCCGCGCAGCGCGCGCAAGGCGCTCCCGCACGGGCGCAACGGCCCGGCTGGCAGGGGTCCCGCGGCCCTATGTCCCCGGACACTACGCCCCAGAGCGTCCCGGCCGGGGCGCCCCGGGTGCGGGCCCGGTTCGGCAACTGCCTCCAGGTGCTCGACACCTACATCGTTGAAGAGACCGACGAGGGGATCAACCTGATAGACCAGCACGCGCTGCACGAGCGGATACTCTACAACGCGATGGAGCGGCGGCTGCGCGAGGGGAGCCTGGCCAGCCAGCAGTTGCTGGTGCCGGACCTGGTGGAGCTGCCGCAGCAGGAGTTCTACGCGGTCATGGAGTTGAAGGACGAGCTGGCGCGTTTCGGCATGAGCATCGAGCCCTTCGGCGAGCGGACCGTCATCGTGCGCTCCTTCCCGCAGATACTGGGGCGCTTCGACGGCAGGAGCTTCTTTGAGGACCTGCTGGACGAGCTGGAGGGCCCCCAGGGCGTGCGCAAGGTGGACGGCCGGCTGGAGAGGCTGATCAAGATGATGGCCTGCCGGGGCGCCGTCAAGGCCGGCCAGCGGCTCAGCCCGGAGCAGATGCGCCGGCTCCTGGAGCAGCGTGGCGAGGCGGGTCCTATTGACACCTGCCCCCACGGCCGGCCGACCACCATCCTGCTGTCCCGCACGGAACTGGACAGGCAGTTCCGCCGCACTTGACCCCGAGGGGAGGGCCCCATGGGCCCGGTAGAACTCGGCGACGGGGAAGAAGTTACGCTCGACCTGCTCGCCTGGCTGGGCCGGCTCCGGTTTGACCTCTCGACGCTTGCCCTCGTGGGCGCGAACGCGGTGACGATCGTCGTTGCGCTTGCGCAGAAGTGGCCGCTCTCCGACGTCATGTGGGTGTACTGGGGGCAGAGCGTGACCATCGGCTTCTTCCAGTTCCTGCGCATCCTCTGCCTGAGACAGTTCTCCACCGAAGGCGTCACGATGAACGACCGGCCCGTTGACCCGACGCCGGCGACGAAGGTGCACGTGGCCGGGTTCTTCGCCGTCCACTACGGGCTCTTCCACGCTGGCTACGTGTTTTTCCTGGGTGCGGACTGGGGCTGGCCGAAGGGCAATCTGTCCCTCCTGGCCGTCTGCCTGGCGACCTTCTCTGTCAACCATGCGTTCTCTTTCGCGCACAACTTCAAGCGCGACCGCAGCAGGCGCCCGAACATCGGCACGGTGATGATGTTCCCCTATGCCCGGATCATCCCCATGCACATTGCCATTCTGACAGGCGGCCTCCTGGCGAAGACTGGCGCGGGCCTCCTCCTGTTCCTGGGTCTGAAGACAGCGGCCGACCTCATCATGCACGCCATCGAACACGCCGAGGAGAACCTGCCGGGCGGCGGTCAAGGCGGGCCGGCAGCATAGTGGACTGTTGAACTGGGGGCATTGCGTTTCCCCTCGCCACTCCATTCGCGAAGAGCGGGGCGAGACGCCCCGCCTACCCAGTACGGGTAGCCCCCGGCGTCTCGCCGGGGGTGCCGGAACACAAGCTCCGCTGCTTAACGGCCCACTAACAGCCTGTTGGACATGTGGCTGAGCCGCCCCTGGCTCCTCCCGCGCTGGCAGGGCTCAGGATGACACCGGGGGGCACGGCACTGCATGGAAGGCGTCGCTCAGGACGGCACGTGTTCCCTGGTGTCATTCTGAGCCGCGGCTCCTTGGGCGCCGAAGAATCTGTCCGTTGCCGTACGCGGCCCAGCAGGAACGTCGAACGGACAGGTCCCCATTCGTCAGGCTCGGGGCAGCCTTCGTCCGCCTTCGCCGACTCAGGATGATAGGTGAGGGGCGCGACTGGCCGCGAGCCCCGGCGGACGGTATACTTGGGGCCTGGCTGAACGGCTGTCGCCAATGCCCTCAGGAGTGTAAAGGAATGGAAACGGTTCGCGTCGAGCTGGGAAAGCGCTCCTACGACATACTGATTGATTTCGATTTCCTCTCGGACCTCGGCGAGGCCCTGACGAGCCGCGGCCTGGCCAGGGACAACGTGGCAGTCTTCACCAGCCCCACCGTGGGCGGATACTACTACAAGGCCGTCGAGGACGGCCTGCGCGAGGCACGCATCGAGACCGTCGGCCGCTGGGACATACCGGACGGGGAGGAGAACAAGAGCCTGGAGAACTTCGGGCGGTCGGTCCGGTGGCTGGCGCAGTTCGCGCCCGACCCGTCGATCGAACCCGTCGTGCTGGCCCTCGGCGGGGGAGTGGTCGGGGACCTGGGCGGATTCGCCGCCGCCTCCTTCCGCAGGGGCGTTCCTTACGTGCAGGTGCCCACCACGCTGCTGGCCGCCGTGGACAGCAGCGTCGGCGGCACGACGGCCGTC
>JAUVVP010000211.1 GCA_030604585.1 Planctomycetota bacterium
AAGAAAACGTGGCTGTACTCAGGTCGGGGTGGGCAAGAGCCGGCGAACGCGGCCAAGAATCGCGGCCAAAGGGCAGGTAAGGGCGACAGTTTCATCCAGAGTTTCATCCACTGTTTCAGCCAGATGTTCCCCAACTGGTGTCCACCGCTGTCATCACCTGACACGCCATGGCACAGCGGCCGGGAAACGGGGGCTACGGGGCAGTCAGAAGTCTGCGCCTGTGGCGCAGATAGGCAACTGCTGACACGTCATTTCAGTCTCCCCAAATGGCGCGAACTTATCCTTTCCCGTCGCACATAAGCGTTTCTCGGGAGCAACCGTGGACAGGGAAGTGGGGCCGGCCGGGGGTCGGAGCACAGCCGCGCGCTGTGTTGTGGGCCTGGAGTCAGTCGCCCGTCCGCGTGAAGTACCCGTAGTAGGCCCCGCAGAGGTCCTGGCCGGACTCGTGGCGGAACCAACCGTGGAGTTTCGTGCGGCCAGCCGGCAGGCGGAGCCGGAAGGAAACGGACTCGGCTCCCGGCTCGGCATCCTGCTCCGACGGCCGGCCGTCGTGGGCCAGCACGGCCCAGGCGATCGCCAGGGCGACCCCGGCGTCAAGCGTGCCGTAGGCGGCGTGAAAGGTCGGAGCCGCCTCCGTGAGGGCCAGTCCCGATTCCCGCGGCCAGCGGCGCAGCTCTATTTCGTATTCGCCCGCCCGGGCGACCTGGATGTTCCACGGCCCCCCCTTGCCGTCGCCCCCGGCGTTGCCCTGACGCACACTGCCGGCGCCGTCGCAGCGGACATTCTCCCACTCGCAACTGGTGAGCGTCACCGGATCCTGGTGCTCCGAGCCGACGGTCAGGGGGCTGAAGACGTGGATCCCCGGCTCGAGCTCGGCCCACCACTGCTCGTAGAAATCGTGCATAGCGGCGACCACCTCCGGGTGCTCGGCCGAGACGTCGTGCTCCTGCCCCCCGGTCGCGGTGGATGTCGTAGAGTTCGTTGCCGAAGACCAGTCGCCACTGCTTCCAGATGACCGAGGCGTCGTCCTTGCCGATCGAGTTCTGGAAGTACTGCACCACGAACATCCGGTCGTCCAGTTCGTGCGGCTCGCCGCGGAGCAGGGGTGCCAGGCTCTCGCCGTCGAAAGCCGCGCCCTCCGGCGCGTCGATGCCGCACAGCTCCAGCAGCATCGGCAGGATGTCCGTCGCCTGCGTCGGCGTGGACAGGTCCCCGGGCGGCAGCATGTCGCCGCCGGGCCAGCGGATAAAGCACGGCACGCGGTGGCCGCCGTCGTAACGCGAGCACTTGCCGCCGCGCATGTGGGCGTTGTAGACGTCCAGCGCCCCGCCGGCGTGGCCGTTGTCGGTCATGAAGATCAGGATGGTGTTGTCCCGCAGGTCGTTCTCCCGCAGGAACTTCTCCAGGCGGGCCAGGTTCTCGTCCAGCTCCACGATCATGCCGAAGAAACCGGAGGGTGTCCCTCCGTAAGCGGCGAACTCCTCCTTGTAGACGTCGTCCACCCACATGGGGAAGTGGGGCACGTTGGTGGGGATATAGCACAGGAACGGCCGGCCCTGCTCATGCTGTTCGGCCATCCAGGCCATGGCGCTGTCGAACCAGAAGTCGGTGCAGTAGCCTTCCGCGTGCTCGAGGACGCCGTTGTGGCGGTAGTGGGGGTTCAGGTAGTCGTTCTCCCAGTAGGCGTCCGCGCCGGCCAGGCCGAATCCGTGGTGATAGATCGCCTCCTGGAAGCCCCGGTCCATCGGCCGGTAGGGATAGCTGTCGCCCAGGTGCCACTTGCCGAAGATGCCCGTCGCGTAGCCGTCGGCGGCAAGCAGGTCGGCCATGGTGGGCAGTTCGGGTTTGAGCAGGTGGCGGGCCAGACTTGTGGCCATGGCGCCGTTGCGCAGGCAGTGCACGCCGCTCATTATCTCGCCGCGGGTCGGGGCGCACATCGGCGCGACGTGGAAGTCCGTCAGGCGGACCGACTCATCGTGCAGGCGGTCTATGTTCGGCGTGCGCAGCACGGGATGTCCGTGGCACGACATGTCGCCGTAGCCCTGGTCGTCGGTCAGGATGATCAGCACGTTGGGGCGTTCTTGGGTCATTGTGCGTCTCCCGTAGTATCAGCGATAGCAATCCCTGTGCGCCATCCAGTGCATGCTGTCGGAGTCGCGCCCCGTCAGTCCATGGCCATGGCTACGAAGCCCGGCACTCGTTCGCCGGCGCAAAGGATCTCGCGCACCAGCCGCGCGTGCATCTCCTGCTGCAGCTCGCGGGCCTCGATGCAGCCGAACAGATTCTGCATCTGGAATGGGTCGGCCACATTCTCGTAGAGGAAGCAACGGTCGGCACGGTCGCCAACGGCGTAGGTAGCCGTGCGGGTGCGGATGCCGCGCCACAAGTAGTCGCCAAACCCGTAGCGCGCCGGGCCCACCCACTGCACGAAGGCCGCCGTGCGGGGCGGCGTCGTGTCCAGACCCGAGAGCACATTCGACCAGTCCACGCCCTGCACCTGCGGCGGCACCGGCACACCGCAGAGCCCGGCCGTGGTGGGGAACAGATCCACCAGGCTGAACGGATCCTGCACCACCTGGCCGGCCGCCACCCGGACCGGCAGCCGCACGATCATCGGTACCAGGACAGCCTCGTCCCAGATGTGTTCCTTCATGAAGGCGCCGTGGCTGCCGCCCTTCTCGCCGTGGTCGCTGAGGAAGCAGACCAGCGTGTTCTCCGCATTGCGGCTCTGTTCCAGCCAGTCGAGTATGCGGCCGACGTTCTCGTCCAGATTGGCGATCTGGGCATAGTACTGGGCCAGCATTGCGCGTGCTTTCTGCTCGGTCTCCTCCGGCACATTGGCGCGCAGCACCAAGTCGTCGGGGCGGAACTGGGCCTCATACGAGGGCGGGGCGGGATGGCGCACTTCGCCCTTGTCGTCGCGCCCGTGGTGGGGGGCCTCCACGCTGAGCACATGGAACCAGGGCTGCTCGAGCCCCTCGGCCGTACGTGCGAGGTACTCCAGGGAAAGGTCCGTCAGCACGTCAGTCTGGTAGCCTTCGAGCACGTTCGGGGGCCAGATGCGGTCTCCAGTCGAGTAGCGGGTCACGTAGAAGTGGTTGGAGATCTCGAACCCGAACCAGTCCTCGAACCCACCGCGCAACAGCGGGTGCACCCAGTAGTCCTCACCCTCGTTGGTGCCGTGGGCGCCCTGCACGCTGGCCAGGTGCCACTTGCCCACGTAGCTGGTGCGGTAGCCGGCGCTGCGGAAGGCGTGGGCGACGGTACGTTGGTCGGTGGGCAGCAGGTCGCCGAGGAAGCGCACGCCCGTGGCGCTGCAATGCATGCCCGTCATGACCCCGGCGCGGGCGGGGGTGCAGACCGGGCAGTTCGTGACCGCGGTGGTGAAGCGCGCCCCCTCGGCGGCCAAGCGGTCGAGGTTGGGCGTGCGGATGTTGGGGTCTCCGCTGCACGACAGAGCGTGGTAGCGGAGCTGATCACAGAACAGCCTGAGCACGTTCGGCGTATACTCCATCGCAGCTCCTCAGCATCGGCACAGCCTGGGAGTACTGAGCGAGACCGCAGTGTGGTCACGGCTCCTCAAGTGTCCTCCCCTCCGTCAAGTCCGCCGTCCCGGCAGCTCCTATCTTGGGCGTATGGCCGATGCGATCCGAGGCCCCCGCAGGTGGAACGGCTTCGCCCGCCACGCGTGCGATACTCACCGTTCCGTCGTTGAATTCATAGCTCAGTTCATCATTGATGATCTGGGATTGGCCGCCCCGGCGTAGTTCTCAAAGGCCTCTTCGATCGAGTGGGCCTGGATCTCGAAAGAGATCGGGAACTGCTGTATGCCCATGGGCGTCTGCATGTTGAGGGTGGCGCGCCTGAGATTTTGGCAACCTTCGGTTGCTATGAAGCTCCGGCAAAACTATAAGACGGATTTCACCGGAGCTTGTGGGCGGCGGCCCGGGTCAATCCTAATTGCTGATCCAACTCCCGGTAAGCCAACAGACTCGCGTCGGTTGTGATCTTCGCACCGTGGAATTCCAGCTTCAGACGGCTGTCAAACTTCAGCCTCAAAGCCCCATTTCCGGTCTAACCCATTGGATTCTCCAGCTTCGCGTGACTGAAATGCGCTCAGAACGTCTTCTGAGCGGCTATTCTACACTCCTGCATACACCGGAGCTACTGGCATGTGGGAAATGCGGGCTAAAGACGCGCCGGCGTTTGAATGTCGGCGGCTCCGGTGGCGAACCTGACGCTGAGAGCGGCGCGCAGTGGGACCCAAAGAGATGGGGTGCGGGCCCTGGTGGGGCCCGCCCTCGGTGCGATAACACTCCACCAGCGCCCAGTACGCGCGGCGCTTACCCGTAAGCTTCTTGATCTTCACCTCGAGGGCGGCCACGAATACCTGCCGTTCCGTGCCGTCGGCTGCCGTGAGCCGCACGGGGCGGAAGTCCTTCGGCTCGACGAGGCTCAGGGCCTCTTTTAGCCGGTGCTCGTTGGACGCTATGTCGCCCTCCAGGCGGGCGAAGATCCCCTGGGCGGCCTCCAGCTCGACCACGTAGGGCAGGGAGCGCTTCTCTAACCCCTTTATGAAGCCTGTGTTATGCCCGTACCAGGCCTCCGCCACGATGGCCCGGAAGCGCAGGCCCCAGGCCACTGCCCGGTCGGCAAGCTCCAGGGTCAGCTTGATCTTGGTGCGGAAGGCCGGGTCGGCCTTGCCGCCCTCCAGCCAGTTGTCCGGCACGTAGGGCAGAAGGTCCACCGGCCAGTGGCAGCGCTGCTCGGCGTAATGGCTGGTGACGAAGACCTGGCCGTTGGCCACCTTGCCGAGCTGGCCGATGTACTGGCGCTTGACTCCCTGGGTGGCTTCGTCTTTCTTGGGCACGCCGCTGTCGTCCAGGATTAGCACGCCCCTGCGGCGGCTGCCAGTGCGGGGGTCGGCCTCCAGAAGCTCCACCCGCCGGTGGTTCAGCTCCGCCGCATCCCAGGGCGATTCGGCCAGGAAATGATGCAGGCCCTGGTAGGGTTGGCGATGGTGCGGTTGCTGATGGCCTCGACGTTCTTGCGGTCCATCTGCGCCAAGAGTCCCCGCACGTAAGCACCAAAGCACTGCGGCTGATTCGGCCGCGACCACAGATCGGCAAACTTGTCAAAGAACGGTCC
>JAUVVP010000471.1 GCA_030604585.1 Planctomycetota bacterium
GCGTGGGTGCGCGCCGGCATCGAGTTGCTGCGGGACGAAGGCATCCCCATGAATCCCTACTCGGCAATGCTCTACGACCACCTCGCCTGGCTCTACATGCACAAGATCGGCGGCCAGGACGACAACGCCCACCTGTTTTACAAACAGATGCTCGGCCTGCTTATGCACGAGGTGCTGGGCGGGGAGGGAGACAGAGAGACGCTGGTGGCGTTTGCCGAAGCCCCCGCCACTCGCGAAGAGCTGCTGGAGGATGAGGGCGTCAACCGCCTCTGGACCGAGTGCGGCGCGCAGGGCTTCGACATCGTGGAGGGCTACTTCGAGGTCTACAAGCGGACGGAGTCGGTGCCTCCCGCAGTCAGGCAGATCGTGGGGCGCCCCGACACGGCCGAGGCGCTGCACAAGGTGCAGGTCTACGCGCGGGCCACCAGGCTGCGCGAAGAGCTTCAGCTCGACCCGCAGAAGATGATCGAACTGGTGGATCAGTACGGGCCTTTCGACTGGCGCACTGCTTTTCCTCACGCCATCTACTGGGCCACCATCGGGCTGGAGAAGCTGGACGAGCTGGAGCGGCGGACCCTGGGCA
Organism: Planctomycetota bacterium; assembly: GCA_030604585.1. GTDB lineage: Bacteria > Planctomycetota > Brocadiia > SM23-32 > SM23-32 > JAUVVP01. The sequence goes on from JAUVVP010000471.1 coordinate 584, forward strand.
CCCTCGAGCAGTTCGGCGTCGAGGTGCCCACGCCTGACCCCGTGAAGGAGGCCTACAAGGCAGACGAGACGCTCTATGAGTTCCGCCGCGTCACGCTGCGGCGCATGATCTATGCCTCCATTCAGAGCCTGGTGACCCACGGGCGGCTGCTGTTCGACACCAAGGGGAGGTTCATGCTGGAGGCCGGCAGCGACTACCGCTTCGCCGACGCGGCGCTGCCCCTCTACGAGCAGGTCATCGAGGCCCACGGCATCCGCTTCCAGATGGGCACGGAGGACGCCTACAGGAACTTCCTGAGGCGCGGCGTAACCGAGTTCTACTTGATGGGGGACGTAACGAAGTCGCACGATTACTTCAACCGACTCAAGGAGAAGTTCCCCGACGAGGTCAAGGGTCGTTCGTTCGACGCCTATCGTCGCGGCCGGCTGAAGGATTACACGGAGGACATGACCACCGGCGAGGTCAGGAACATCGTGGCGGCCTACCTGAACCGGGCCCTATTCAACCTCGGCTGCAACGCCGACGAGAAGGCCCTGGTGCTGGAGGAAGAAGCCAAGGCCCTCGTCAAGCAGTGGAACCTGGAGGCAGAGCCGAACCTGCGGGGCACCGTCAGGTTCGACAGGCTCAGGGAGGCCGTCGTCACCGACCTCCTCACCGGAAGGGGCCCGGTCCGGTTCCCCGGCGAAGTCGTCGGCAACCTGATCGAGCGCCTCAAGGAGCAGACCGAAGACGTGGTCGTGCAGAGGGTCCTCCAGAGCCTGGACGCGGCAAAGGAGGGACTGCTGGAGCCCGAAGAAGTCGAAGAGCAGTGGCAGATGGAGACGCGTTGACCGCCGGCCCTGCCGTGCCGCCGCCCCGTTGCTCGGGGTTCGCCCGTCCTGTTAGCCCCCGCCGGCCACGTCCCGCCGAAGGATCAGAGACGCCGCCTCCCGGAGGTCCGCCACCACCGCGTCGGCGGAAGGGGAGGGCCCCGACCCGATGAGGATGGACGCGCACCCGGCGCGCCGCCCGGCCTCCACGTCGCGGGCCGAATCGCCCACCATGTAGGATCGGCCCAGGTTCACGTGCCATTCGCCGGCGGCCCGGTGCAGCAGGCCGGGCTCCGGCTTGCGGCACGTGCAGGCACGGGCATAGCGCTCGACCTTTCCTTCCGGCAGGTGCGGGCAATGGTAGAAGGCGTCCACCGCCGCGCCTTCGGCCTCGAGCAGGCGGTTCAGTGCCGCGTGGAGCGCCTCAAGCCGCTCTTCGGTCAGCCGGCCGCGAGCTATGGCACTCTGGTTCGTGACGACCAGCAGCCGGAAGCCCGCGCCCTTGAGCATGCGCAGCGCTTCCGGCACGCCGGGCAGGAGCTGGATGTCTTCGATCCGCGTCAGGTAGTCAACGTCCTTGATGAGGGTGCCGTCCCGGTCGAGGAAGACGGCCCGGCTGGGTGCTTTGCTCACACCAGACCCTTCCATTTCCTCAGCGCCCACTCGGACACGACGCACGCGGCGAATACGGCGAAAAGGGGCCATGCGTCCCAGATGTCGCGGCGGCGGCGAGTGGTCAGTCTAAGGGGCTTTCCCTTGTTCTTCAGCTCCTCGAACAGCTCGCCGGCCTGCGTGTAGTAGTAGTAGCGCCCGCCGGCCTGCTGGGTGACGGCCGATATCCGGCGCAGCAGCTTCAGGTCCGCTATGGGGTCCTCCAGTTCGAGGTCCTGGCTGCTGGCGTGGAAGTGCCTCCTGTCGCGTCCCACCATCTCCTCACCGCGTCGGGCTTCGGCCGCCACTGCGTAGTCGCCGCGCAGGGCCGGCGAGTACTCGGCGACGTAGGCCCCCTCCTGCCGCGAGAACCTGTAGGGCACCTCTGCTGTCTCGTCGCGAGGGTCGGTAATGCGCAGCGAGAGTTCGGCGTCGCGCACGGGCTCGCCGCCGGCGCCGACCAGGTGAACGCTTATCTTCAGTTTCTCCTCCAGCAGCAGGCGCTGCTTGTTCAGTTCCACGCGGACCGGGTCCGCCGGCTTCTCCTCGCGGCCGGCGGCCCACATCACGAGCTGACGCCAGAAACGGCTGTGGTAGTCCTGCGTCTCCTGCTCGGTGAAGAACCACCGGAAGGTCGTGTCGGCCATCAGGCAGGTGACGCGCC
>JAUVVP010000259.1 GCA_030604585.1 Planctomycetota bacterium
CCAGCGCCGCGAGGTCTACGGGATACTCGGCGCCCACCCAGATGGTGACGTACATCAGAACCAGGGCTATCAGCGCAGGGACGGTGATGCCCCACTTGAACCGATATATCGCCAGGCCCACGAACAGCGCCAGTATCATCTCGCACCAGATGGGAATGACGGTTGCGGGGTAGTCGCGGAACAGGATGGCGATGATGAGGGCGAAAACAGCGAGGACGAGCCACAGCAGGAACAGGATGATCAGGAGGAACAGGATGCGGGACCTCTTGTTGATCAGCCGGCCGGTCAGCTCCCCCACGGAACGGCCGCCGTGCCGCACCGAGACGATCAGCGAGCCGAAGTCGTGCACGGCGCCCATGAAGATGGTCCCGAGCACGACCCACAGGAGGGCCGGCAGCCAGCCCCATATCACGCCGATGGCCGGCCCGACGATGGGCGCAGCGCCGGCAATGGAGGTGAAATGATGGCCCCATAGGACCCTTCTGTCCGTCGGCACGTAGTCAATGCCGTCCTGGAACTGGTGGGCCGGCGTCTTCCGGCCCGGCTCAATGCCGAACACCCTCTCACCGATGAACTTCCCATAGACTCTGTAAGCCATGTAGAAGGAGCCGAGCGCGACCAGGGCTATGACGACGGAGTTCATCGTTGGAGCACCTTCTGCGGAGGAGAGATACGGTCCGGCGACCTGCGATCATTATAGGACGCCGACGCATCCCCTCGCAAGTCGAGCAGGCCCTCCCGCGGTCCTGGGCATAGTGCCACCAGAGCCTGCAGATGCAAGACGCCGCCCGGGGAGGTTTTGCCATCAAGCCCACCTTCAAGTACGATCAATGGGACGGCACGGCTAAGGACTTGGGCCACTGATTTCCACAGATGAACACTGATGCACGAGAACTGCTGAACAGCCACCACCGTTTGGGCGTACAGTATCAGTGGTCATCAGTGTGAATCAGTGGCTGAGTTCCGTGGTCGCTTTTGGCGAGGGCTGGCCACTGGTTTACACTGATGAACACTGATGCACCACTCCGGACAGGTTATAAGCGCAGGCTCATCCCTGACTCCGTTGGTGCGCACGGCAGGTTTGGAGCCTGCGTCTGCGGGGTCGCCTGCGTCTTACGATGATCCATCCATCGCCGGTGATGCGCCCCAGGCGCGAAGACGGGCTGGAGGCCCCCGTTCAGCCGTCCCTACGGGACTCAATGAGGGGGCGGGTACGCCCGATCCCCAGCGATGAATCGCTGGGCTATTGCCAAATGTCCCTCCGGGACAGGGCCGAGGCCCATCCCATTATCCTGAGTATCCTGTATATCCCTGTTGACAGTCGCCCTTCGGCTTCACCGCTGAGACCCAGTCCACGAGGCGCATCTTCGATCAGTGAGAATACGTGGAAATCAGTGGCTGATTGGTCTCACGTTGGATGCCCTGGGCAAGCGCCTTGCGGTTCGGACCGTCGCTGCTATAATGCCCGTCTGCTTCAACTCCGGCCGATGGGACCGACAGTGGGGAGGAGAGTGGCTGTGAACGTCGTCCTGGTGGTGTTCGATTCGCTTCGGAAGGACTGCATAGGGCTCTACGGCGCCGCACCGTGGGGGGAGGTCAGGACGCCGCACCTCGATGCGCTGGCCGAGGAGTCCCTCGTCTTCGACCGGGCCTATCCCGAATCGCTGCCGACGCTGCCGACGCGGCGGGCCATCTATACGGGCCGGCAGGTCTACCCGTTCGTCAACGCCGACTTCCGTCTCAAGGGGGACTTCGTGGGCGCGCCGGGCTGGGGGCCGATCCCCGAGGAGCAGGCGACCCTGGCGGAGATGTTCCGGGACGCCGGCTATCGCACCGGGCTGATTGCGGACGTCTACCACATGTTCAAGCCGTCGAAGAACTACTGGCGGGGCTTCGACCAGTGGATGTTCCTGCGCGGGCAGGAGAAGGACCCCTATCGCAGCGGCCCCGAACCCACGCAGGCCGAGATGGACTACTGGTTGCCTCCGGAACTTCAGGACGAGCACAAGGTGCCCTTCATCCGCCAGTGCCTGAAGAACATGCACGACCGCACCCGGGAGGAGGACTACTTCAACGCGCGCGTCTTCATCGAGGCGGCCAGGTGGCTGGAACAGAACCGGGACGCCGGCCGCTTCTTCCTGACGGTCGAGAGCTTCGATCCCCACGAGCCGTGGTTCGTGCCGGAGCACTACCGGCGGATGTACGACGACTCGGACGGCCCGCAGCAGGTGGTGAGCGGCTACTCTGACACGGCGACGATGCGCCCGGAGCTGCTGCGGCGCACGCAGGCAAACTACAGCGGGCTGGTCACCATGTGCGACCGGTGGTTCGGCTACTTCTACGAGGCGATGGCGGCGATGGGGCTGCTGGACGAGACGCTGCTGCTGGTCACCTCCGACCACGGCCACTCCATCGGCGATAAGCACTACATGGGCAAGCGGGGCTACCCGGCCGACCCGTCGGTCTACGACGTGCCGCTGCTGGTGAGGCACCCGGAAGGGAAGGGGGCCGGCCGGCGCAGCGACATCATCGTGCAGCACCACGACCTGTCGGCCGAGATGCTGCGCTTTGCCGGCGTCGAGCCGCCGGAGCCGATTGACGGCATCGCGTTCTTCGAGGAGGCGCTGGCCGGCCGGGAGATACGCGACCACGCCACGGTCGGATGGGGCGGGGCCGTCACGGTGGTCACGAAACAGTGGTTCTTCAACTGCAAGGTGGACGGCACGGGCCCGTTCCTCTACGACCTGTCGGCGGAAGCGCCCTACGAGCGGAACGTCGCCGATGAGCGGCCCGAGGTCGTGCAGGAGCTTTACCAGCAGGCACTGGCGGACGCGGGCGGCGGCTACCCGGACTACCTGATGAACATCGCCCGCAACCGGAAGGACGCGCCGGGTTGCAGCGCACTGGCAGCGCGGCCGGTATGAGGTGGGCTGAGTCGGACCACGAGGAACCAGCCATGAACAACCGCGAACGCGTGCTGGCTGCGCTCAGGCACGAGCAGCCGGACAAGGTCCCATACTGCATCGGCTTCACCCAGCCGGCCCATGCGAAGATGGCGGAGTTCTACGGCGATCCGGACTTCGCGTCGCGGCTGGGCCACGGCCTCCAGGCCCTGAGCTGCGAGCCGGCGGACGGCTGGCGCGAGGTCGAGTCCGACGTCTGGCAGGACCAGTTCGGCGTCCGGTGGGACCGCAGCGTGGACAAGGACATCGGCGTGGTCTGCAACCGGCTGGTGACGCCGGAGACGCTGCAGGACTTCCGGTTCCCCGACCCGGACGACCCGTCCCGCTACGCGGCCTTTGAGGCGGCCACGGCAGGGGCGCCAGACAGGTTCGTTGTGGCAAACCTCGGCTTCAGCCTCTACGAGAGGGCCTGGACGCTGGCCGGCATGGAGAAGCTGCTGATGGCGATGGTGGCCGACAAGGCGTTCGCCCACGCGCTGCTGGACAGGATCCTCGAGTTCAACCTGCGGATCGTTGAGAACGCCTGCTCTTTCGAGATTGACGCCATGATGTTCGGCGACGACTGGGGGCAGCAGCGCGGGCTGATCATGGGTCCGGCGCTCTGGCGGGAGTTCATCAAGCCGCGCATCAGGCGGATGTACGGCGCCGCCAGGGCCGGGGGCAAGTTCGTCTTCATCCACTCGTGCGGCAAGGTGGACGGCGTTTTCCCGGACCTGATCGAGTGCGGGCTGGACGTGTTCAATCCGATCCAGCCGGAAGTAATGGACGTCTTCGCGATGAAGGAGAGGTACGGGGAGGCCCTGAGCTTCTACGGGGGCATCAGCACGCAGAGGACGCTTCCCTACGGGACCGTTGACGAGGTCAGGGAGCAGGTGCGGCGGCTGCTGGACCTGGTCGGGAAGGACGGGGGCTACATCGCTGCCCCCGCGCACTCAATCCCCGGCGATGCGAAGCCGGAGAACGTCGCCGCCATGATGGAGGTCCTCCAGGAGCAGTAGGGGCATCCCGCAGGCGCGGGACCGTGCCCTTGGCGCTGGGAGTCGAAGGAATGAGGACGCGGCACAAATGAACCCCGCCGACTTGCCGGATGAGCTGGACGCCGGGCCGGAGTACGGGCTCGTGCTTACGCTGATCTTCTTTGCGGTCTACGCGGTCCTGATAGGGGGGATCCTCATCTACCTGCTGCGCAAGCTGCCGCGCAAAGGGGGCCCGTTCAGCGCAGATGATGAGGGTCCGCAAGGACCGGAACCCTCCTGAGCCCTCGCCGATGCTGCGGGTCGTGCAAGGTGACCCGCCGCCTCAGGCGCCTTCGCCCACCGGCCTTATCGTCGGGCCGCCTCTCGGATGTGGACGAAACGGGCGTATCCGCTGTCGGCGTCCAGCACGTGCAGCAGCACGCCGGGGCGCGGCTTGGTCCGCGCGATCACCCGCCCGTACTCTGCGACCGAGGTCACCCTGATGCGGTTGACGCTCAGGACGACGTTGCCGGGGCTGATGCCCTCGCGCCCGGCCGGGCTGTCCTCTTCCACGTCGGCAACCAGCACCCCTTTCAGCTTCGGATGACCGAGCCGCTCGGCC
>JAUVVP010000276.1 GCA_030604585.1 Planctomycetota bacterium
ACGGCGACAAGCTTCTCGTGTCGCTTCTTCTTAGCCTTTCCGGCTTTGGTCTTCCACGCGGCATAGGCAGTGAAATAGTAGACAGCTCCGAGCGTGTCGTCTTCGGTCAGGAAACATTCCGTTAGCTTCCAATAGTCCAGCCACCGGTACTTGGCGTATGGCTGTCCCCCGGTTTCGTCCTTCTCTACAAGGGCATGGTAGAGGTTAAAGCCGTCAATGAATCCAATGACCCTTGCCATTGAACGCCCCGCACAAAAAAGCCGCGCTGCCCAAAGGACAGCGCGGAACCCCCGAACCTGTCGGGGGGATTATGATGGTTCACATGTGAACTGTACCCGATAAGTCAGCCGTTGTCAACCCCCTTTTAGGGAAATCCGGGGATGTCCTGGGTTGATGCTGCCCCCCCCGGCGAAGACCGGATTTCCCCGGCTCAGGGCGCATGGGATGTGGAGAGAGGAAGGTGACGTGGCTTCCCGGCCTGGACTCCCTTCACTTCGTTCAGGACAAGCTCACCTGTACCTTTGAATCAGCGCCAGTTTCTTCTCCCGCCGCCAGCCTTTGATCTCTTTCTCTCTGCGTGCAGCCTCGCGCTTGCCTCGACGGGACTCGGAGTATAGAAGCTTTGCGCCGTGCTGGCGCATGCGACGCCGCAGGTCGGTAGTGATCCCGGTGTAAAGCCTGCCCTGACGGTCGCAGATGTAGACGTACCACGTGAGCGGCCCCCATACATGAAGCTGGCTTCCCGGCCTGGACTCGAACCAGGAACGGCAGGACCAAAACCTGCTGTGTTACCGATTACACTACCGGGAAACCGTCCTGCCAGGAAGGATGGCCACGGCGCCGTGGGACACGCCAGGTTCGCAGGCACCCGGTCGGCACCGCCGGCCGGCCGGAAGGACGGCGCGAGACGTCACTGCCCGCCGCCGGCTTCGGCTATGCGCCGGTGGAACTGGTTCCACCTTTCGAGGGAGACGAAGTAGTCCCCCTGAACGATGTACTTCTCTTCCTCGGCTATGGTGGCCAGCGATGTGGTGTCGTGGACCCGGCCGACCAGGATGACGCCCTTCTTCTGTCCCTTGCCGTCGGGGGCGAGGCTGTAGACGATGAACCTGTCGTTCTCTTGGACGTCGCGGTCCCGGCCGCCCTGGATGATGACGAAATCGTAGTCAGAGGAGACCTCGATGACCTCACCCTTGGCGATGAGGCGTTCGCGCTCGCCCGGCCCGGCCACTTCGTCTTCGTACATCTTGCGCCACCTGGCCACTTCGCCCTCGAGCTTGGCGACTTCCCCGCGGCGCTCGTCGGCTTCCTGCTGGTGTTTCTGCCGCCAGTCCGCGGCGTCCTGGCGCTGGCGCTCGTGCCGGTTCTGAAGGTCCTCATTCGCCGCACTGAGCGCGGCAAGCTCGGTGTTGAACTGCTCGGTGGCGCGCGTCAGGTCCTGTTCGAGCCGGGCCTTGGTGTCGGTCAGGTCTCTCTGGGCAGTGGCGAGCCTGCCGGCCAGGTCCTCGTTGTCGCCTCTGATTGCCTGCACCTCCGCCGAGAGGCTAACGTAGAGGTCCTCGTAGCGGACGAGCAGCTCGCTCAGCTGCGCGTAGGGCCCCACGCCCTGCGCCTCGGCCTCCTGCTGGATGGGTGATTCCGCCATGGCCGAACGCATCCCGTCAAGGCTCTGCCAGCCGAGGGTCGGCAGGAACTCCTTCTCGTACTCGTCGGCCTCATCGAGCTTCTGAAGCACCTGGCCGTAGCTCTCCCCGGCGTACCTGACGCCCAGCTCGGGCGGCGACTGTGTGGTCAACGGCCAGCCGCTCTTCGTGAACCGGGTTGCTATCGTATCGTGGAAGGCCTTCTGCGTGGTCTGGATCGCCTTCTCGTGCTCCTGAAGCTGCTGGTAGAACCAGATGGCGCATCCCGAGCCGATCAGGGCCAACACGAAGAAGACGATCATCCCTGCCAAAAGTCCCGAATCAGAACTGCGTCTGGCGGCGGCCATGTTATCTCTCCTGCAGCAACGGACTGCCGGTGTGCCCGACCGGACCGCTGGCACGAAAGCCATCCCTGTCGGGCGGACAAAATCCCTATTCCTGCCATTTGACCCCTATAAAGGTATACGCAGCCGAACCCTTTGTCAACTCTCAACGCCGCGGGCCAGCCGCAGGCGCAAGTGTAATGGCCACAGCCGCGCTGTCAAGCGAATGCCTGCTGCGGTTGACATGCTCGTAGGCCCGCGTGAGAATGGCCGCCTGGGCGGCAAAGGAACCACAGGTCAGCAGGGCCGCCCAATCGGAGGGGCCGAATGAGCCAGGCGAAGCATATGGAGAACGCCCCGGAGCGGATCGCCTCCGTGGCCCTGAACCTGCCCCTGCCCAGGACGTTCGACTATCTGGTCCCAGACGCACTGCAAGGACAGCTGGTGGTCGGGGGGCGGCTCTACGTGCCATTCGGGAACCGGCCGCAGGTGCTCGGATACTGCGTCGAGCTGAAAAGCTCCAGCGACGTGCCCGAGGGCAGCCTCAAAGAGATCACCAGGTCGCTGGACCGCGAGCCGGTCTTCACGCCGCTCATGCTGAAGCTGGCCCGGTGGATGGCTGACTACTATCAGTGCTCATTCGGGGAAGCGCTGCACGCAGCGCTACCGGCCGCCGTGCGCAGCAGCCGCAAGGGGCGCAAGCTGCGCTTCGCCCGGCTGCTTGCCTCCTGCGACGAGGCGGAGGCCGTCGCGGATGAGCTGTTCGACCGCTCGCCGGCCCAGAGCAAGATACTGCGGGCCCTGGCCACGATGGGAGGCGAAGCCGGCGCAGCCGAACTGAAGAGGGCCACCGGCACCTCCCAACCCTCCCTGGATGCCTTGCAGAAGCGCGGCCTGCTGGCCTTCGAGACGCGCCTGGTCGAGCAGGAAGATCCCTTGACGGACGTGAGCGCGCAACTCGAGCAGCCGCCGAAACTCACCCCCGAGCAGCAGCGGGCATACGAGGTCATCACGCAGCGGATGCGGCGCGGCCGCTTCGACGTCGTCCTGCTCCATGGCATAACCTCCAGCGGCAAGACCGAGGTCTACCTGCAGTGCATTGCCGAACTCGTCCGCAAGGGCAAGCAAGCCGTCGTGCTGGTGCCCGAGATCAGCCTCACCCCCCAGACTGTGCGCCACTTCGGCGGGCGGTTCCGCAGGCTGGCCGTTCTGCACAGCCGCCTGACGGAGATGGAGCGGCGCCGGCAGTGGCACCGCATACGCAACGGCCAGGCCGACGTGGTGATCGGCGCCCGGTCGGCCATCTTCGCCCCCGTGCCCTCGCTGGGGCTGCTGGTCATTGACGAGGAGCACGAGAACAGCTTCAAACAGGACAGCACGCCCCGCTACCACGCCCGGGACGTGGGCATCATGCGCGCCCGCTTCGACGACGCCCTCGTGGTGCTGGGCTCGGCCACGCCGTCCCTCGAGAGCTATTACAACAGCCTGGTCGGCAAGTACACCCGCCTGGTGCTGACCCACCGGATCGGGGGGCACCCGCTGCCGCCGGTCGAGATCGTGGACATGCGGGAGGAATGGGCCGGGCGGGGCCGGCTGCGCGTCATAAGCCGGCGGCTCGAGTCGCGCATGCGCGAAAGCCTGCAACGAGGGGAGCAGGTCATCCTGTTCATCAACCGGCGGGGCTTCTCGCCCTTCATCCATTGCCCGCGCTGCGGCTACGTGCTGAAGTGCCCCCGCTGCGACATCACCCTCAACTACCATCAGCGCATCAACGCCGTCGCCTGCCACTACTGCGGATTGCAGCAGCGCCCGCCGTCCGAATGCCCCGAATGCGCCCTGCCGGAGATGCGATTCAGCGGCATGGGGACGGAGCGGATCGAGGCGGCCGTGGGCGACCTGTTCCCCGAACGGACCGCCATCCGGATGGACAGCGACACCACCAAGGCGCGGCGGGCCCACGAGGAGAAGCTCGGCGCCTTCCGCCTAGGCAGAGCCGACATCCTGATCGGCACCCAGATGATCGCCAAGGGACTGGACTTCCCCAACGTGACGACGGTGGGCGTGGTGAACGCGGACGTGGCACTGCACCTGCCGGACTTCCGCTCCCGCGAGCGCACCTTCCAACTGCTGGCCCAGGTGGCCGGCCGCACGGGGCGGGGTCCGGCCGGCGGGCGCGTCATCCTCCAGACCTTCATGCCGGGTGACCCGAGCATCCGGGCGGCGGCGGCCCATGACTACCAGGCGTTCGCCGAACACGAGCTCCCCCTGCGCAGGGAGCTGCACTACCCTCCGTTCGGCCGCATGGTGCGCATCATCTGCCGGGGCCGGCGCCCCGAGCCCATCGAGAAGTACATGGCCGAACTGGGCGCCGTTCTGCGCAACTGGTGCCGGGAGCTGGGCGACGGCTCGC
>JAUVVP010000467.1 GCA_030604585.1 Planctomycetota bacterium
ACAACGCTCTGAACAACAGGAGGCCGAACTTTGGCATTGCAGATCGGATTCATCGGCACGGGAGGGATCGCCGGGACACACCTGGACCTCCTGGGCAAGATGGCGGAGGCGCAGGTGGTCGCCTGCACGGACGTGGACGCGGACCGGGCGGCCGAGGCCGCCGCGCGGTTCGCCGGCGCCGCGTCGTACACGGACTTCCGGGAGATGCTCGACGCCCACGAACTGGACGCCGTCTACGTCTGCGTCCCCCCGCACGCGCATGGCGAGATGGAGCTGGCCCTGATCGAGCGCGGCGTTCACTTCTTCGTGGAGAAGCCCCTCGGCAATGACCGCGAGACGCCCCTGCGCGTCCTCGAGGCGCTCGAAGGCAAGGACATCATCACCTCCGTGGGCTACATGATACGCTACCGGGACAATCCCCGGCGGCTGAAGGAGTTCCTGGCCGACAATGAGCCGGTGGTGGCCCGCGGCTGCTGGATAGGCGGCATGCCGGGCGTGCCCTGGTGGCGGCGCAAGGACCAGGGCGGCGGACAGGTCAACGAACAGAGCACGCACATCTTCGACCTGGCCCGCTATCTGTTCGGCGAGGTGGAATCGGTGTTCTGCACGGCCCGCACGGGCCTCATGACCGACGTGGAGGACTACACGGTCGAGGACGCCACCATCTGCACGCTGACCTTCCGGAGCGGCCTGCTGTGCGAGATAACCAGTAGCTGCGCGGTGGGCATGGGCGAGGTCTCCCTCGAGGTGTTCGCCCGCAAAGGAAGGGCCAAGCTCGAGGACGCCGCCATGAAGCTTACCGTGCACGCCGGCGGCGAAATGCGGCAGTATGCCGCGACCGAGAACGGCTACGCGCCGGAAGACCGGGCCTTCATCGAGGCCGTGGCGGGCGGCGATGCCTCTGCGATAGAGAGCCCGTACGCGGACGCCGTCAGGACGCAGATGGTGACCTGCGCCGCCGATGAGTCCATGGAGTCCGGCCGGCCGGTCCGCCCGTAGGGCCGCCGTCCGGGGGATGGCGGGTCGCCCCACGGCTCAGGAGGACTGCGCGGCAGTCCCGATCTTTGCGGCAGCAGAGCAGGGCTGGGAGCGCAATGGCGCGAGAAGTCCAGGAGAGCGGCGAGCGCCGTCAGGGCTGGGTCAAGCAATACGTGGTCGGCCTCGGGCTCGGCCCGGCGCTGACGCTCTACGGCGTATCGCTGCTGGCACGGCTCGATGATCTGGGCTGGTATGCGGCTGTTGTGGGGGTGTTCCTCTGCGGCCGCTTCTACCTGTGGCAGTTCGCCTGGTTCAGGGAATACGTCGTCGGGCTCGCTCTCGGGGCGGCGACGGCGATCTACGGAGTGGTGGCGCTGTGGAGCCGGCATACCTTCCTGCCGGGCCTCAAAGGCGGCAACTCCGGGGTGTCGGGAACCCACGGGGCGGGCCTGGCCGCCGCCTACATTGCCGGGGGGCTGTTCCTGATCTGCCGCTTGTTCCTGCACCGGCGCTGCCGGTCCGAGTCCTCCCGCGGGCAGGTGTACCTGGTCCAGAACCTGCTGCTGATCGTGCTGATACTGTCCCTTGCCTACGTGCTCTGGCAGGTCGGGACGGTAAGGTAGCTCCGGGCCGCCGGTGGGTCAGCCCTCCTGCAGGATCATCGTCAGGTAGTCCTCGATGTGCTCATCAGGCAGGGCGCTCTCGCCGACGTGCTCCCGGCCGGGCAGGCGCTCGTCGAACTGTCCCGTCGGTTCGGTCAGCGTGTAGCGAGAGTCCGCGCGATGGAACCGCAGCCGCCCCTTGCGGTCAATGATGAAGACCGAGGGGAGCATGGTCCTGGCCTCCGCGCGAGCCGCCCTGGACATCCTTTTCAGTGCCGAGAGGTCATCGTAGTAAAGCCGGAAGGGGAGCCCGTACTGCTCCGCGAAGGATTCACTGAGGCCGGCCGAGCGCGTCTTCTCCACGATGCCCACGGCGCGCACCCGCCACCTCTGGTACTTGCGCACCAGGTTGCCGACGTGGCGGGCGGCCGCCTGTGCCCGGGGGATGTCCATGCTCCAGAAGACCACGAGCGTCACCGAACCGGGCTCCGCATAGCCCGCCGTGCCCGGCTCCAGTGTGGCCTCTTCTCCTGCGCCCGTAGTCACCTGGATCGTCGGGCACCTCTTCGCCTCCTCGGCGCTGAAGTACCGCGTGTGCTCGGACGCGGCCAGCGGCGCCGCCTCGGTCAGGACGTCCCACAAGTCCCGTCGGGCCAGCGGCGGCCTGGCAGCGGGCTCCTCCGCCGAAGCGGGACGAAGCTGTATGGCCTTCACTTCAACGGTGCGGACACAGCCGAGGGCGGCCGCCAGGGCGGCTATCGCCGCTGCGACGAAGATGCGCTTCATAGTGGCATTCCCCCGATAACGGCTCGGTCATGCTCTATTCTACAGTATCTTCCGGACCTCGGCCCAGACCTTCCCGGCGATCTCGTCGCGCGGCAGCACCGCCCCGCCGTGCCAGCACGCGATCACCGCCCAGGGGCCGCTCGTCTCCCCGGCGACCTGCCGGTAAGCGGCCGCCGTGGCTTGCAGATGCCCGGGGTCGGCTTCGTGGATATCCCGGCCCTGCGGCGGGCCCGCAGTGCGGCTGCCCCTCTCCCGCACCAGCCGCATGGCCGCCTCAGGCGGCATCTCCAGCAGTACGTGCAGGTCGGGTCGGGGGAGCTCCAATACGCCGTACTCGAGCCTGGCCACCCACTCGAAGAAAGCGCGGCGCT
>JAUVVP010000453.1 GCA_030604585.1 Planctomycetota bacterium
ACCAAGCAGGCGCTCGGCTGGCCCGAGCAAGAGATGTTCCTCATACCGGACCGGGCGCTGGCGCACTTCCGCAAGGCCGTCGAGAAGGGCCGGGCCGCCCAGCAGGAATGGGAGGACCGCTTCGCGCGATACGCGGAGGAGCATCCCGAAGCGGCCGAGGAATGGCGCACGGCCTGGGCCGGCGAGCTGCCCGAGGGGTGGGACAGCGACCTGCCCTCCTGGACGCCCGAGGACGGCCCGATGGCGACGCGCAAGGCGGCCGGAGCGGCACTGGAGGCCATCCGGCAGAAGTGCGCATTCCTGATCGGCGGCTGCGCGGACCTGGCCTCCTCCACCAACACGCTCCCCAAGGACAAGCTGAGCATGGAACCGGGACAGTACGGCCGGCAGAACATCCGCTTCGGCGTGCGCGAACACGCGATGGCCGCCGCGTGCTCGGGCATCGTGCGGCACGGAGGGCTGCGTGCCTACGGCTCCACCTTCACCGTTTTCTCCGACTACGCGCGTGCCTCGCTGCGCCTGGCCGGCTTGATGGGGGCGGGGACCATCTACCAGTTCACGCACGACAGCATCGGCCTGGGTGAGGACGGCCCAACCCACCAGCCCATAGAACACCTCGCCTCGCTGCGGGTCATCCCGAACTGGACCGTCATCCGACCGGCCGACGCGAACGAGGCCCGCGAGGCGTGGCGCGCGGCGATGCTCAACGCGAAGGGGCCCACGGCGATCATCTGCAGCCGCCAGGCGCTGCCCGTGCTCGACCGCACGCAGTTCCCTCCCGCCGAGCAGCTCCACAAGGGCGCCTACGTCCTCTACGACCCGGCGGACGGCGAGCCCGACCTCATCCTGATGGCCAGCGGCTCGGAGGTCGGGCGCGTCCTGGAAGCCGCCGACCGGCTCGCCGAGCAGGGCGTGAAGGTCCGCACGGTCAGCTTCCCCTCCTGGGAGCTGTTCGAGAGACAGACGGAGGAGTATCGCCACTCGGTTCTGCCGCCGCAGGTCCGGAAGCGCATCGCCGTGGAAGCGGCCTCGCCCATGGGATGGGACAGGTACGTGGGCGAGCAGGGGGAAGTGATCGGCCTGAGCCGCTTCGGCGCCTCCGGGCCCGGCGCAGAAGTGCTTGACAAGCTCGGCTTCGCAATAGAGCATATCGTGGAGAGGGCGCTCGCGCTGCTCGGCAGGTAGGCGCCCCGCCGGTGGTTGAGCGGGCCTCCGCGGGCGGCATCGGCGGCCACGTTCACTCAGGACGGGAGACGGGGGGCGCGGCATGGAAATCCTGAATACAGTACTCTACGTCGGCTGTGGCATTGCCTTCGTCGTGGTGGTCTCATGGCTGGCGGGCCGCCTGCGCGGCCGCAAGCGCAGGCCAAGAGAAGGCGAGTCACGCCTCGACGTGGCGCAGCGCCGCTACGAGGCCGGCGAGATCGGCGAACGGGAACTCGAGGAAGTCAAGCGACGGAACCTCGAGCAGTGAGGCGGGCCGCGCGGGCGCAGGATGGTCGTACGGCTGTCCGTTGATATCGCGCGGTCGCTCGGATAGCATGCGCGCCTGGTGCCGGCAACCCAATCTCGATGGCAGAAGGGGCTTTCCGATGGACATATGCGTTTTCTCGAAGCACTTCCAGACGATGGACGCCGATGCGCTCGGGCGCACCATGAAAGGGCTGGGAGTCGAAGGCGTTGACCTGACCGTGCGGCCCGGCGGCCACGTGGAGCCGGAGAGCGTCGCGGCCGAGCTGCCGGCTTTCCAGGAGACTCTCGCCGCGCAGGGCGTCAAGATCGCAATGTTGACCACGTCCATCACCGCGGCGGACGAGCCGCACGCAGCGGACGTCATCGCGGCAGCCGGACGGCTCGGCATCCCGTACGTCAAGCTGGGCTACTGGGCCTACGAGGGCTTCGGCAGCTACAGGCGCCAGGCCGAGCAGATCGAGGGAGCCCTGAAGGACCTGGAGCCGGTGCTGAAAGGGAGCGGCGTCAGGGCCGGATTCCACACGCCTTCCGGCAGGGTCATGGGGCTGAACGCCGAGTTCGTGTTCCGGCTCATAGAGGACCGCGACCCGGAAGCCATCGGCGTCTACTACGACGCGGGGCACTGCACCGTCGAGGGAGGCGCCGGCGGGTGGATGATGGGCCTGGACCTGGTGGCCGAGCGGCTCTTGATGGTGGCCGTCAAGGACATGGCCTTCTTCCGCATTGACAGCCCCGCCGCCGGCCGCAAGGGATGGCGCCAGCTCATGGTGCCGCTCGATGCGGGCCTGACCGACTGGGCCGAGTTCATCCGTTGCCTCAAGGCCATTGACTTCAAAGGGCCGGTCTCGTTCCACTCCGAGTACCAGGGGGGCCACAGCTTCGTGGACATGACGCAGGAGCAGGTCGTGGCTCAGACCCGCAAGGACCTGGAGTACTTCCGCTCCTTGACGGCCGGTTGAGGGCGGGTCCAGTAGCCGTGCGCCGACCGGCCCGTTACTGTCGGGCGGCGCTGGGGGCCGCAGCGGCGCCGCGTACATGCAGGGGGGCGGCATGACGACGCACCAACTGATCTACCTTCGCGGCGCGGTCTCGGCCGGGTCACTGATCCTGCTACTGAGCCTCGAGACCTGGCTCCCTTTCTACCCGGGTCGCACTCAGCGGGTCCGGCACGGCGTGCGCAATCTGTTCGTGGCCTTCCTGAACGTCGCGGTGGTCGCGGTGGCCTTCTGGAAGCCGTTGGCCCGGGTGTCCACTTGGTCGGCGGGCCACGCCTTCGGGCTCACCCATTGGCTCGGACTCTCGGACCTCGGCGGGCTGATCGTCGCCCTGGTGCTGTTCGAGGCGTGGATGTACGGCTGGCACCGGGCC
>JAUVVP010000052.1 GCA_030604585.1 Planctomycetota bacterium
CGTGCCGGGACTGCTGAACCACTTCTCCTGCGCGCAGATCAACGAGCTGATCGCGCCGCGCCCCCACCTCGGCCTGGCAGGTAGCGCCGACTTGCTGACGCCGCCGTCCGGCCTGGACAGGATAGACGCGCACCTGAAGCAGGTCTACGCGGACGCCGGCGCGCCGGATGCGTGGCGCCTTTCGCGCTACGAGTGCGGCCACATGGAGACGGCCGCCATGCGCGCCGAAGTGATCGAATGGCTTGACAGGTGGCTTTGAGCCATGGCTATGCGACGAACGCAATGTGATCCGCGCGAAGGGCGCCGGTTGGCGAGCCGGGCGACACCTGCCACGTCCGAGGCGGCCGCAACCGGCATGGCGTCAGCCCCTATTGCGGCGTCACGTTCCAGCCGCTCACTTTGAGGACCGGCTCGTCCCCGTTCAGGTCGGATGCGGAGAAGGACGCCGTCACCTCTCTCGTTTCGCCCGGCAGCAGGGAAATGTAATTGTCGTCCCAATAGACCGGCAACACCCACGCTCCGCTCCGCTTCCCGGCCACCACCAGCTCCACGCCAAAGGCGATCCTCTCCGTTGGGTTCTCCAGTGTGACACTGACCGTTCGCTCATCGCCTGCATGCTCCCATTTGTGCTGGACTCTGATGGCCGCTTCAGGCAGGTCGCGCAGGCCGGTCAGGTCCGCGTGCTCCTTGATGGGGGTGACGAACCACTGCGTGTTCTCCACGTCCAGGATGTCTTCCTTCGTCGAGAGCCAGTAGAAGTTATCGCTGACCTGCAGGCCGTTCCTATCGGTCAGCCTCAGGTCAAGGAAGTAAGTTGTGCTCAGACCGGCGACGTCCGGGACGTGCATGACCCGCGCCGACGCGTTCGCCGCGACGCTGACCGCCGCCGTTTCCGCGAACACTTCCCGGGAACTCATGGTCAGGATGCGCACCTCCGCTCGCGCGTTCTCCAAGGGCGCGAAGGTGTCGTTGACCACGCAAACGTCATGGTCGCCGTAATCGTAGAGGATGTGGATGGGCTCGCAGGCCTTCCGTGCCCCGTAGAAGGCGCCGTTCGGCATCAGGTAGTAGTCGTAGAGCTGCCAGTACATCTTCGGCCAGGCTGAGTTCAGCATCCACTGGATGACACCCGTGGCTTTGCCCTTGTTCGCGCCGAAGGCCTCGAACATGGCGCGCATGGCCTCGTAGTTGACAAGCTGGGCCGTGCGGGCGAACTCGCTCACGTCCTGCGGGGCGCCGTAGCGGGCGTTGAGCGCCCGTTCGTAGCGCTTTATCGAGCCGAACTCCCGCCGCGCGCAGTGATAGTCCCAGTAGTCATCAGGTGGCCAGAGATGGTCTTCCGGTATCATGCGCTTCAGGCCTTCCAGGGGCGGCGGCTGAGCACCGGGCCCGGTCTCCGTATTGAACCCGAAAGCCCCGCCATAGGACGTGTCCACATACCAGTAGATCGGCGGGACGTAGGCATACGGCCCCCTCATCTTGACGCCCGTACGCCCGCTCACCTCGCTTTCCAGGTTCTTGGCCGCTGCCAGGTAGGGGCGGGTCGCGTCGCATTCGTCCAGGACCTCGATGTACTTCCTCTCCAACTCCGGTCGAGGCAGCTTGTCGCTTCCGGCAAACCAGACGAAGATGCTGGGATGATTCCGCAGCCAGACCACCTGATCCTTCCAGGAGCGGGCGATCAAGTCCATGTCCTCATCCGTCGTGATGCAGCCGAACTCGTCGTCCGGCTTGCCCACGTAGTTCTCCCACTCCCAGTGACAGCTCCACCCGACCATCATCAGCAGGCCGTGCTCATCGCACAGGTCGTAAAGCTCCCGGCTGCTGCCCCAGAAGCCCTCCAGGCGGATGGTGTTCAGATTCATGTGCTTGGTGTATCTGACCTGGGCTTCGAGCCTCCTGGTGTCGTCGGCCAGCAGCAGGTCATCAACCCAGCCCCCGCCGCGGATGAGCACCTTCTGGCCGTTTATCATGTAGCCGCGATGCCCTTCTTCAGTCACATAATCCGATACTTCCCGGATGCCGAACCTGACCGTCTGCTCGTCCG
The DNA here is from genome assembly GCA_030604585.1 of Planctomycetota bacterium. Classification (GTDB taxonomy): domain Bacteria; phylum Planctomycetota; class Brocadiia; order SM23-32; family SM23-32; genus JAUVVP01. The sequence continues at coordinate 2,048 of JAUVVP010000052.1, forward strand.
ATGTCCGGTCGTCGATCGCGAAGCTCAGCTTCAACTCGTACAGGTTCGGCTCCCCGAGGTTGTTCGGCCACCACAGACGGGCCGAGCTCAGGTTCAACTGCGTGAACTGATCCGGGCTGAACCGCACCCTCTTGCGCTCACCGGGCGCCAGGGAAACCTCCCGGCGGAACTCGCTTCCTTCGATCTCGCCTTCCAGCGTCCCCGAAACGGGTTCATCGCCATGGTTGACCAGGTCGGCCGTAACGGTCAGGGCGGCCTGTGCGAGCGTTTCCAGGTTGACCTTGCTTTCCACGAAGGGGTCGTTTATGGACACCGCCCCACTGCGCAGCACCCTCACCTCGCGCCAGATGCCCATGTTGCTGTCGGGCGGCGAGGGGTTCCAGTCCACGAAGCCGACTGTGAAATCGCCCGGCCGCGGCGGGAACACCTGAACGGCCAGGACGTTCGTGCCGTCCCTGGCGAGCTTCGTGATGTCGAGTTCAAAACGGCGGAAGGCGCCGACGATGGAGTCGCAGGATGCAACCCGCTCTCCGTTGAGCCAGACGTTGGCCCTGTAGTTGATGCCGTCGAAGGCCAGACGAGCATGCTCGAATCGCCCGTCATCCTCCAAAGCGAACTCCGTGCGATACCACCAGGCATGCTCGAACTGCTCTGTCGGTATCTCCTCGAGGTTCTTGCCGAAGTATAGGTCGCCGTACGCGCCGTTCTTCACAAGCGCGGCCAGCACCGTAGTCGGCACGTTGGCCGGCTGCCAGTCCTTCGCGTCGTACGTCGGACTCGATACCGCCTCCCCGCTGTCGTCAACATCAGCCGATGAACGGATAAGCCAGTTCTCGCGCAGCAGCATCACTGCCGTCCTCCGAAAAGGGGGCCTTCCGGCTCTGGATCACGGGCAGCATAATAAAGTCCCCTCTACTGTGCAAGGTTCGTCCTTGCCCGAGCGTTGCGGCCGTCGTGGCATCATGCTGCTCCGCCCATCTCTTCCTCAATCCGGGCGGTCAGGTGGTCGAGGATGAGGCCGATGGCCTGCTCCCCGAGTTCTGCGGACGCCACCTCGCGCAGGTCATCCGCGAAGCGCCAGGTGCCGGTCGGTGAGTGGTAGTCCCACGCGTTCTCGCGGTAGGGGTATTCGGCGGGGACCTTTAGCTCCTGTTTGAACTTGTCCATCTGCACCAGACCGGGGAAGAGCGCCAGCGCCATCGAGGTCTCGTACTTGCCGGCGTGGTCGCAGGGCTCGTCGCCGTTGGGCATCCGGGCGCCCTCATACTCGGCCTGGGCGATGATGCGGACGTCGTGCCCGGCCATGTAATCCTCTGCGGCTTCCTTGACCGTGCCGACCTGATACGGGCCGTAATGACCGGTGACAAACACGATGACCCTGGCGCCCATCTTCTCGATGTTGGCGAAGAACTCCTTGGCCACGCGCTTGACCAGCTCCTTGCTGAACGTGATGGTGCCGCGCATCTCGTCGAAGCCCACCACGCCGAACCACTGCTGCGGCAGCAGGATGGCGCCGGTCCGCTGCGCCAGCCGCTCGGCGATGCCGTACATCTTCAGCGCGTCCAGGCCGAGCGGCAGGTGATCGGCGTGCCACTCGAGGATGCCCGTCGGCAGTATCACCACCGGAAACCGGTCCATTGCCTCCTTGAACTCGGCCGGCGTCATCTCCTCAGCCCTGTACTTCATCGCACTGCCTCCTCAGCAGTTCGGAGAGAAGAAAAGAGGTAACGGACGATACAACGGCTGAGCCGCGGCCCCCGATCCCCACCGGCGCCACGGTGACGGGCCGGTGCACTCTGGGGCTATTGCAGAACCCCGTTCGTGACGCGGCCGCGCGAGATGCCGGAGGGCAAGGAGGCGGGCGCAAAAGGCCCGGAGGCGTGGCTCTATGCCACGCTGAGGAGGTTTTGCCCCGCCGACGCCGCCATCTGGCTTCGCAGCCGGCCGCAGTAGATCCGGGTTCTGCAATAGCCCCTCAGCCCTGCTGGTCGGGGTGCCTGCGAGAACCGGCCTGCAGCCAGAGATTGACGCAGGGGTCCTCGGCGTCGGATATCAGGTGGTGGTCCTCGCCGGGCTCCACCACGACCACGTCGCCCGTCGTGAGCTGGTGCAGCTTGCCGTCCAGCTCCATCTGCGCCCTGCCCTGGAGGATGATGAAGACCTCGCAGTCCTCGTGCACGTGCAGGTCACTGCCGCCCGGGCCGTCGTGGCTGTGAGTCCTGAGGCCGGGTGGCTTGAAAGACAGGCCGCCCTCGCAGAGGTAACGGCCGGGCGCCAGCCCTTCAAGGAAGTGCCCGGAGCTGGTGTCCGGCAGGTCCTTGAGCCGCATTCGTTTCATGGTTGGTCACCTCCGTTCCGCTCATGGCGCCGGCAGGATAACCTCTCGTGGCACGCCCATCAACCCCAAGCATCGGCGATGAGCCCTCCGCGCTTCGCACCCTCACGCGAGAGCGAGGCCCGGCAGGCAGGGGGGAAGGGACTTCAGTGCAGAAGAGGCACCCGAGGCAGATCAGACGTGCAGGCCGCCCTCGCGCAGGACGTGGGCCAGCCTGTCCGAGAGGCCCGATTCCCGCTCGATCTTGGCGGCCGTTGCCTCCCGGTCGTACTCGACGCGGTGGAAAAGGACCCTGTCTTTGAGCAGGCTGAAGCTGGCCCTCAGGTCCGACACCAGCGAGAAGCGATAGCGGATGTCCGACACCGTGGCATAGGAGGGACGCCAGTCGCCGTCCCGCGGCTGCCCGACGCTGCCGGGATTGACGACCTTGCTGCTCAAGCCGTGGGAAAGCGGAACGTGGGTGTGGCCCAGCACGAGACGCTCGCCAGGCACCTTCTCCAGAAGCTCGTCGTAATGGCGGTCGCTGTAGTAATAGTCGAGCACGTAGGTGTTCAGCATGTCATGGGGCGTGCCGGGACAGCCGTGGACCATGCTCATCCCGTCAACGTCGAGCTGGAGGGGCAGGTCCCGCAGCCAGTCCTTGTTCTGGTCGGAGAGCTTCTGGTGGGTCCAATAGAAGGACTGCCGTGCCATGGCGTTGCACGGCTCGATGTCCTCCAGGGTCACGCACGTGTGGTCGTGGTTGCCTTTGACGCAGCGCACGTTGTGCTGGCGCAGCAGTTCGCAGCACTCGTTCGGGTTGGGGCCGTAGCCCACGACGTCGCCGGCGCAGTAGATAGCGTCGGCGTCGCCGATCTCGCCCAGAACGGCCTCCAGGGCCTCCAGGTTGCCGTGAACGTCGGAGATTAGAGCGATCATCTACGGAAATGAAGCAATGACAGCGACGCAGAATCACCAAGGCACACCGGCATAAACTCCGCGCGCATCCGGTGCGCCAACGGGCGAAAATGACCCCCTCAGTCTAAACCAACGGGCCCCGAACGTCAACGGCCTGCCGGGCGCACTGCCTTGACGCGTCCCCCGGCGCAAAATAGAATAGCAGGTAGCGCACAGGGCTTTCGCAGGATGCGAGAGGACCGGGCCTGCGCAGGAGCCCGGGGTGGAGCGGCAGGAACGGAAGAAGGTGAGACAAGGTTGGCCGAAATGGACGGCACATACGAGTTGAGCATCGAGGGCGGCTTTGCCGCGGCCCACAACCTGAGGGAATACCAGGGGGAGTGCGAGAGGCTGCACGGCCATAACTGGCGGGTGAAGGTCTGCGTGGCCGCCGAGGAGCTCGACGGCCTGGGAATGGTAATCGACTTCCGCGACCTGAAGGCGGCCCTGGCCGAAGTCCTGTCGAGGCTGGATCACGGATACCTCAACGAGGTGCCGCCGTTCGACACCCTGAATCCGACCACCGAGAACCTCTGTCGCTACATAGCCGAGCAAGTCCAGCAGAAGCTGCCCTGTCGCGTTTCGGTCCGGCGCGTCAGTTGCTGGGAATCCGACACGTGCAGCGCCACCTACATCCGATGAGAAGCGCGGCACATTCAGCGCCGCCTGCCTGAGGGAGGCCGTAAAGTGGCTGAGGACGAAACGATCTGCGCTGAGTGCGGCAAGCGCCGGGCCACCTGGCACCTGACCGATTTCGTGGGCGGCCAGGCCGTCCAGCAACACCTGTGCGAACAGTGCTACAGGAAGAAAGAGGGCGGCAGCGCCGATGCCGAGGCCGCCTTTGCGCGCCTCATCGCGGCCATGGTGCCGGAGCTGAAGGAGATGGCCACGCGGGAATGCCCCGCCTGCGTCATCAGCTACCTGGAGTTCCGCCAGAGCATGAGGCTGGGCTGCCCTAACGACTACGAGGCCTTCGACAAGCCGCTGGAAGAGCTGTTGCAGCGCATTCACGGCGCGGCGCGCCACAATGGCAAGGTTCCCCTGACGGCCGACCGAGAGGTGGGGATGCGCAGCCGGATCAGCTCCCTGCGTCGGCAGCAGAAGAAGGCCGTCGCCGAGGAGAACTACGAGCTCGCGGCCGAGTTGCGGGACCGCATAAGGAAGTTGAAAGAGCATGAACCTGACGCACCTGAAGGATAGATCGGTCGAATGGCTCACCGGAGGGCCCGAAGGCGACGTCGTCGTGAGCAGTCGGGTGCGGCTGGCGCGCAACATTGAGGACTACCCCTTCGTGGGGCACGCCTCCGACAAGCAGAAGGCCCGCATCGAAGAACTGCTCAAGAACGTCATACTCGGCCTCGCCCTGGATGCCCCGTTGGAGTACGTCCGGCTGGACGGGCTGGAGCCGCTCCTGCTGGAGCTGCTGCTGGAGAGGCGGCTCATCAGCAGCGAGCACGCCGAGGCTGAGTGGGTGCGAGGGGTGGCCTTCGATCACGCCGAGCAGACCAGCATCCTGGTCAACGAAGAGGACCACCTGCGCATCCAGTTCATCCGCGGCGGGCAGCGCCTGGAGGAAGTCCACCGCCAGGCCGGCCGGCTGGACGACTTGCTCTCGGAGCGCATCCCCTTCGCCTTCTCCTCTAAGTACGGCTACCTGACAGCCTGCCCGACCAACGCCGGCACCGGCATGCGGGCCAGCGTGATGCTTCACCTGCCGGGCATCGTGATGTCCCAGGAGATGGACAAGGTCATCCACGTCGTCCGGGCTGAAAGGCTTACCCTCAGGGGGGTCTACGGGGAGGGCACACACGGTGCCGGTGACTTCTATCAGATATCCAACCACGTCACCCTCGGCCCCCGGGAAGAGGAGATCATTGACTCGGTCGCCGGCGCGACCAAGAAACTGGTGGCCCTGGAGCGCGCCGCCCGCTTCAACCTGTACAACAGCCACCGCCAAGAACTGGCCCGCCGCGTGGGGCGGGCCCTCAGCCTGCTGCGCCGTGCTTCGACCATCTCCTCCCAGGAGGCCCTGAGTTTTCTGTCCCAGGTCCGCATGGGAGTGGAGATGGACCTGCTGCCCGGCACGCCCATGCGAACCCTCAACGAGCTGCTGCTCTTGACATTGCCGGCCCATTTGCAGACAATGGAGGGGAGGGTGCTGGACAGTTCCGTGAGGAACGAGCTGCGAGCCAGCTACGTAAAGGCTCGTTTAGCAACCGGTTAGGGGTAACCGGCCGGAGAGGATCATGTACGAGAAACTGACCGAGAAGGCTCAGAAGGTCTTCAAATACGCGCGCCAGGAAGCCCAGCGCATGGGCCACCAGTACATCGGCACCGAACACCTGCTGCTCGGGCTGGTGCGGGAAGGCACCGGCGTGGCCGCCACGGTGCTCCAAAGGCTGGGCGTTGACCCGAAAAGGGTCCGCTTCGAGGTCGAGCGAATCGTCAAGGGCGGCACCGACGTGATCTCCACCGGCAGGGAGTTCACGCTCGCCCCGCGCGCCAAGAAGGCCTTCGAATACGCCTTCGAGGAGGCGAAGAGACTCGGCCAGAACTACATCGGCACCGAACACCTCCTGCTCGGCCTGCTGAAGGAGGAGGAGGGCATCGCCGCTCAGGTCCTGCTCAACCTCGGCGTGGAGCTGGACGAGGTGCGCGAGAGCATCGTGGAACTGCTCGGCCCCGAGATGGGCGAAGAGGACGCCGAACAGGAGGGCCACCGCGGGCTGCCCGCCGGCAAGAGCAAGACGCCCGCCCTGGACTCCTTCGGTCGCGACCTGACCGAGCAGGCCTCCACCGGCGAGCTTGACCCCGTCATCGGCCGCGAGAAGGAGATCGAGCGGGTCATCCAGGTCCTGTGCCGCCGCAAGAAGAACAACCCCGTCATGCTCGGAGAAGCGGGCGTGGGCAAGACGGCCATCGTCGAGGGACTGGCCCAGGACATCGTCACCAGCAACGTGCCGAGACTGCTGCGCAAGCGCCGGATAGTCATCGTGGACCTGGCGCTGATGGTGGCCGGCACCAAGTACCGCGGCCAGTTCGAGGAACGCATCAAAGCCGTCATGCAGGAGGTCACCAGGGCCAAGAATATCATCCTCTTCATTGACGAACTGCACACGCTGGTGGGAGCCGGCGGCGCTGAGGGCGCCATTGACGCCTCCAACGTGCTCAAGCCCGCCCTGGCGCGGGGAGAGGTCCAGTGCATCGGCGCCACCACACCCGACGAATACCGCAAGTACATCGAAAAGGACGGTGCGCTGGAGCGCAGGTTCCAGACC